>CAYQZO010000066.1:0-8152 GCA_964421925.1 uncultured Acidimicrobiaceae bacterium | reverse complement strand
CTCGACGGCCGCAGCGTCGCCTTTCAACTCATCGGTGATGGCCCCATCGACCTGGTGACGGTGCTGGGGGCACGCGCCCCGTTCGATGTGGAGTGGGGTGAGCCCAACGTACGGGCCTGGTACCGCCAGCTCGACGGAGTTGCCCGAAACGTGCGCTTCGACCCGCGTGGCGTCGGCGCATCCGATGCGTTGCCTGTCGACCCGCCCCCGCCGTGGGAGGCGCTTGCCGATGAGATCGAGGCGGTGCTCGATGCGATCGGCACGGAACGGACGATGATCATGGCGGGTGGGAACGGGGGCCCGGCAGGTGCCCTGTTCGCCACCACCCGCCCGGAACGAACGCTGGGACTGATCTTCTTCCAGACTGCGGTCCGCTGGCTGATCGACGATGACTACCCGTTTGGTCTCAGCGAGGCCGAGCTCGACTCCCAACTGGAGCGCATCGGCCGGGAGTGGGGCACCGATGCGCTGGTCGAGTTCTTCTTCCCCAGCCGGGTCGGCGACCCCGATTTCGGAGAATTCTTGGCCAAGCATGAGAGAGCAACCACCAGCCCCGGCGAGGTGCGGAGGCGCATGGCCGCCGAGACCCGGGCCGACGCCAGAGCGTTGCTCCCCGCCATCCAAGTGCCGACGCTCGTGCTCCACCGAACCGATAGCCCGGCCTACCCCATCGAGCATGGTCGTTACATCGCCGAGCACATCGAAGGCGCCGAGCTTGTCGAACTCCCGGGCGGCGACGCTGGTCCCTACTGGGAGCACCCGGAGCTGGCCATCGCCGCGATCAAGGGCTTTCTCGCCAGGACCCAGGCGATCGCCAGGCCCGATCGCTACCTGAGCACGATCCTGTTTACCGACATCGTCGACTCCACTCGCATCGCGGAGAGGCTTGGCGACGAGCGATGGCGCTCGATTCTCGAGCGCCACGACGAGATCGCGAGGCAGGTGGTGACCGACCACGATGGGCGCTTGGTGCGGTCCACCGGCGACGGGATCCTGGCCACCTTCACCGGGCCGGGGCGCGCCATCACCGCCGCCGCAACCATCCAGCGGCAGCTGCGCGCTCTCGATCTCGAGGTGCGCGCTGGAGTCCACACCGGCGAGATCGAGGTGAGCGGCAGCGATGTCGGCGGGATCGCGGTCCATCTGGCGTCTCGCATCACGGATCTGGCCGGAGCGAACGAGATCCTCGTGTCACGCACGGTGAAGGACCTCGTCGTCGGGTCGGACCTGGAGTTCTCGGACCGCGGTGTTCACTCGTTGAAGGGCATCGACGAGCCCTGGCAGCTCTACTCGGTCGCGGTGTAGAGCAGCTCCTTGAGATCGACACCGTCGAGCAGCGCCTGCAAGCTCGGTGCGTCGGTCGGCGGGTCCGCCACCCAGGGGACCGCCACCAGCGGCACGTGATAGCGGTCGGCGAGTCCCTCCATGGCCACCGCCTGCCGCTGCGCCTCGCCTCCCCAGTTGACCAGATTCTGGTGGAGCTCGGCGTGAACCATCGGGTCGTCGACCGACTCGATCGGTAGGCTCGCCGCCCGGGCCCAGGACGGCGGCAGCGCCCGGTTGAGCACGATCGCCGCCGGGTCGACGTCGATGTCGGTCAGCTCTTCGAAGAAACGGACCGCCTCGGCAACGGGTGCGGGCTCGGCGGTGGTCACCACGACGGTGGTGGCGTCCCGGAGGTAGCGCTGCATCGTCTCGGCGCGCGCGGTGAGAGCGTCGTACATCGTGCGCAGGTCGAGGAGGAACTCGGCCACGTCCTCGAGCAGGGGCCCGCCGAGCACCGTGTCGGCAACCTTCAACATCGGCTTGCCCGTGAACCGGTAGAGAAACCTCCTGCCCGGAAGCTGGGCGCCGGTGATCCAGTGCAGCAGTCGGCCGCCGACCAGATCGGCGGTGCGCGCCGGGGCGAGGTAGAAGTCGAGCCCTCCGGCCGAGGGCGGGGTGTCGACGACGACGAGGTCCCAGCGGCCGGACTCGATGAAGGTTGCCATGGTCTCGGCGGCGGCGAACGACTGGGCGGCCGGGAAGCGGTCGGCGATGGCCCGGAAGTACGGATTGAGCAGCAAACGGGCGGCGACGTCCGGCTGGCTGTAACGGCGCACGATGGCCTCCCACGACGAGGTGACGTCGAGGGTGGCCGTCCACAGCCCGGCGACACCGGGCACCGGCGTGGGCTCCGAGCTGAGGCCGGAGACGTCGAGGGCGTCGGCGAGGCGCTTTGCCGGATCGACCGTCATTACGAGCGTGCGCGTATCCGGCTCGGCGGCGGCGATGGCGAGCGCTGCCGAGATGGTGGTCTTGCCCACCCCTCCGGCGCCGGTGACGACGATGCTGTTGGTCATAGCACCCGCTCGCATTCGTCGGCGAGGCGCTCGGCGACCTCGGCCGGAGTGCGCACCTCGAATAGGTAGGGGAGGTGTGGGTCGTCGGGGAGCGCCTCGAGCCATCGTGCCTGTTGTTCCACCAACCCGGTGTGGAGCAGGCCGGCGTCCCTTCCCTCGCTGGCCGGCAACGCCTCGATCGTCGACCGGGGGGTGCGCAACGGGGAGAACACCCGGTTGGCGACCACTTCGACGATGGTCACCTGGCGGCGCCGATCGATCTCGGCGATGGCCTGCCTGGTCTCGGTGACCGGGAGCTCCTCGGCGGTCGTCACCAGGAGCAGGCCGGACTCAGCAGGGTCGGCGAGCGTGGCGTTGAGCCGGGCTGCCTGCTCCCGGACCGCTCCGGTGGGCACGAGGCCGGTGATGGTCTGGGGAGCGGCGAGGTAGGACTGGAGCTGGCCGAGCGGCGGGGCGTCGGCGATGACCATGTCCCAGTTTCCCTGCCACACCTCGTAGATCGGCTTGCCCATGGTGATGATCTCACGCACACCGGGGGCGGTGTCCACGAGCACGTTCAGGGCCCGGCTCAAGGTGCCGGTCGGAACCGATCGGGCAACGGGGAGCTGCAGCTTGAGGTACTCGTCGAGGGCATTGGCCCGGTCGACCACCGCCGCGTACAGGCCGGGCCGGACCGGCGTCGGCTTGTAGCTCAACGAATCCACGCCGAGGTGTGCGGCCAGGCCGAGGGGCTCGGTCATGGCGATGGCGAGCACTCTCTTCCCATGGCGAGCGGCCACGATGGCGAGGGCGGCGGTGAGCGCAGATTTCCCCACGCCCCCCTTGCCCGACACCAGGAGGAAGCTTCGATCGATCAAGGTGGTAGCTCTACTCAGAGGACAGAGGAATCCTCAGCACCAGAGCGTCGTCCTCGACGGACCACTCGGCGCGGCCGACCAGCGAGTAATCCATGTAGTCGTCCTCGGCGCTTGCGATCCATTGTCGGCGGGCTTGACCCTCGAGGGGTGGGATGCCGCGCTCCTTGACGGCCGCAGCCCGGTCCTGGAAGCGCTTGATGAAGTCGTCGACGTTTAACTGAGCCATTCGGTCAGCGTACCGCGCGGGGTGGTGCTGTATTTCCCGCTCTTGCCGCCTTCGGCGGCGGGCCGCTCGGGCCCCGGCTCGGCTCCGCCTCGCCTCTCGACGTTGAGTTGGGCCATGAGGGGAGAGTACCTGTGGTTAGGGGATGGCTGTGCTTCCCGCTCTTGCCGCCTTCGGCGGCGGGCCGCTCGGGCCCCGGCTCAGCTTCGCTGCGCCTCCAATGCAGCCCGCTTTGCTTCCGACCTCCGCTCCGCCTCCAACCGGGCCAGGTCGTACTCGTTGTGATCGACGAAGCTCATCCCGTTGGCGATGACGGTGTGCCCGGCCTGATCCCGGATCAGCGTGTGCATCTGCTGGGCCACGCTCCGGTAGTCCGGGTGGCCGGGGCGCTGGCTGCGCAACTCGATGAAGTGGAACGCTTCCCTGGCGTTGAGGTGCAGGTAGTAGCGCACCTTGTAGGCGAAGGGCACAACGTACTGGGCGACGTCGGGTCCGTGGGCGGCCGCCACCCGGTCGTACAGGTGCGCGGTCCGCTCCATGGCCTCGTCCCACACGTCGAGCGCCCCGATGTCGGCGATCGACTCGGGTGTGACGAAACCGTGTGTTGGCGAGAGACGCTGCCACTCCAGGGTGAGCATGCGGTGCCGCTGCAGATCCCGGAACACGCCGTAGTCGGAGAGGATGTCGAACCGGTAGAAGGAGCGTTCGATGAACCGACCCGGCTTGTGCCGGCGGTTGCTCCGTTCCCCCATGGCGATCTCGATCAGTCTGCGCCGCTCCTCGGGGGGAAGCGTTCGCACATGATCGAGTAGCTGATCGTCGGGGATATTGGTGTGCGCATACAGAGCGGAAGCGGCGATCTTGGTCTCCGCATCCGGGTCCCACTCCACGAGGGTCACCGTGTCGCGCGGCTCGGGGAAGAGTCCGAGCGACGCCGCCCGCTCGTCGAGCGCCGCAGCCACCGAGTCCAGATAGTCGCTCCAGGCGCCTCCCCGCTCGGGGACGTCCACCCGTTTGAGGAATGCCGGGATCACCTTGCGCAGCTCGGTGAGCATCAGGTCCGCATACACGCGGGCCTCCCGCAGCGGATGGGCCCGCATCCGCAGCAGCAGCATCTCGTAGGCTTGGCCGCTCCCGAAGATGCCCACGTTGGAGATCGTCGACGCCGGTAGCAGTCCGCGCAGGTCGTCGCACGCCTTTGCCCGGATCGTCGACGTCCACACGAAGTTGGAGTCGCCCTCTGCTTTGGGAAAGAGTGTCTCGTAGTAGGGGACCGCTCGGCCGACAAGGGCCGAGTAGGTGTCGAACAGCCAGTCCAGCGTCGCCGCGTACTCGTCGCCGAGGCCGGTGCCACCCAGCTCGGCCGGGAGGTGATAGCGATAGCGATCTCCGAGCTTCTGGTCGTAGAAGATGTAGCGGGTCGACTGCTCGAGGTAGGAGGCGAGACGCCCCCACTCGAGCACCTTCGTCAGCAGATTGGATGCCTGCTCGCAAGCGATGTGCGCCCCGCCGAGCTGTGCCACCGAATCGTCGCCGTACTGGGTGAACACCCGGTCGTACAGGCCTTCGGCCCGGGCGAGGTCGACGATCCCTTCGGATCCGGAGAGGCGCCGTGCGATCGCCTCCACTCCGGTGTCGGCGTCGGCGACGAACTCGTCGAGGAAGAGCCGGCGCACCGACTTGGGGGAGCGGCTGTACCGGGCGAACAGCGCACCCTTGACCACCTCGGGGAGGTTCACCACCGCGTACACCGGCCCGTCCAGGTCGGTGAAGAAGCGCTCCAGGATGGCGCGCTCGTCGGAAGTGAAGGTCTCGACGTGGTACCCGGGCGGTGCGAGCTTGGCGGTCATGGGCTGAATGACATGCGTGTGATTCGTCACCCTAGCAAGTCACGAGATGCCTCGCCCCCTCCGGTAGCCTGCCTCGCGTGATCATCGCCCTTCGCATCCTCCTCGGCATTCTGCTCGCGGTCGCCGCAGCCATCGTTGTCATCCCGCTGCTGTTGGTCTTCGACCTCGTCACGGGTGGCACCGCTCTCGGTCTCTGTCCCAGTGGGCTCGGCACGTGCCAGCCGGGCTACTTCACCGGGTTGGAGCTGCTCGGCGTGCTCCTGGTGGCGCTGTTCGTGGCGATCGCAGGAATCGGTCTCTGTGCCAAGGGAATCCGCTACCTGGAGGAGCGCGAGAATCGCAGCACGAGCATCGCGCTGTGAGCGGCGAGCGCGAGCACGCCGCCGCCGTGCTCGACGGGCTGAAGCAGCTCTACCCGGAGATCAGCACCGCGCTGCGCTACGCCGATCCGTGGCAGCTCCTCGTGGCCACCGTCCTGTCCGCCCAGACGACCGACGTCAACGTCAACGAGGTGACCCCCATCCTGTTCGGGCGGTGGCCGACCGCCCACGACCTTGCCGCCGCCGATCCCGATGAGGTCGAACAGGTGGTGTTCTCGACCGGCTTCTTCCGACAGAAGACGAAGGCGATCATCGCCTTGTCCGCCGACCTGGTGGAGCGGTACCACGGCGAGGTTCCCGCCGACCTCGACGAGCTGGTCACGCTGCACGGCGTCGGGCGCAAGACGGCGAGCGTGGTGCTCGCCGAGGCCTTCCGCGTACCGGCCATCGCCGTGGACACCCACGTGAACCGGGTCGCCAACCGGCTCGGGCTCGTCGCCACGCAGGACCCGGTGAAGATCGAGTTCTCCTTACGCGACCTGTACCCCGAAGAGGAGTGGGACGGGCTGTCGATGCGCTTCATCCAGTTCGGGCGGGACGTGTGCGACGCCAAGAAGCCCCGATGCTGGGAATGCCCGCTCGCCGTGATCTGCCCCTACCCGAACAAGACGCCTCCGCCCGATGGCTGACCCTCAGGCGGACGTCCTGGTCCTGGCCCGGCGCCGCACGATGTCCATGCCCTTGGTCTCGGGGAGGCGCATGGTGAGGGCGACGGCGAAGAGAACACCCGCCCCGAGGATGGCGATGGTGGCGGGAAGCCCGATCCGATCGATGAGCGCACCACCCACCAGGAACCCGGCGATGCTGCCCACGATGGCGACGTTGGTGATCCACCCGGATGCCGTCGCCCGAACCTTCGTGGGGAAGAGCTCCGCCCGCATGGCGCCCAGGGCGGGGGTGAGCATGGTCGCCCCGAGCGTGGCGAAGAACACGGCGACGGCGAGCACCCAGCCCGAGTCGAGCAGATAGAAGCCGAGCCCTCCGGCGATCCCGATCAGCATCGCCGCGATCAGGGTGGGTCGCCTGCCCACCCGGTCGGCGGCGCGGCCACCGATCAGCAGGCCGAGCGTGCCGAGCCCGCTTGCCAGGATGAGGAGCAGCCGGGCTGCCCCGGAATCCCATTCCAGGTCGTTGATTAGCCGCTCGAGGACGAAGTCGAAGGCAGGAGCGGAGAAAGCGGCGACGAAGAAGGAGACGCCCGCAAGCGGCCAGAAGTGGCGGCCGAGGCCCATGCGGAGCGCGCTGGCGAACCCGATGGTGGCCCCGGGGCGGAAGGCTCGGCTCTCCGGGAGGAATCGAAGCAGGAGCGGCAGCACCAGCAGACTGAGCCCGGCGAGGGCGAAGAGAACCCGCCACGCCTCATCGGCCCGCTCGGCGAGGGGAAGGATCCACAGCCCGCTGCCCACACCGAGAGAACCGGCCAGCCCGTACAAGCCGATCCCGTAGCCGCGCACCGACGGTGTGATCTCTTCGGCGAGGATGACCAGGCCGATGGCTGCGACGGCGACCACACCGATACGCACCAACGACTGGGCCGATGCGTACACCCCGGGGACGGGGACGAAGGCGGTGAGCAGGCTCGCCGCCGCAACGAGCGTGAAGGCCACGATCAAGGGCATGCGCCTGCCCCGGCGGTCGGCGTAGATGGAGAACCCGACGCCGAGCAACGACGCGGCACGGACGCCGGCGAAGATCAAGCTCATCGTGCCCTCGGTGAGACCGAGGCTGAGGCGGGCGAACGGGAGGGTGTGGGCCATCTGGGAGCCGGCATAGCCCGTGCAGAAGGCGACGATCCCGAGCAGGAAAACGATCCTGCGGTCGGCGACGGTGAAACGGCTGGTCGGCTTGAGGAAGCTGGGAAGGGTCATGTGGCGGTGGCCGGAGCCTACCGCCGGGAACATCATTGGCAGCGGTACCGTTTCCAACGAGGACTCAGGAGCCACACCCGATGAACGACGTATCCCTGCTCGCCGCCGTCCTGGCCGGCGCCGCATCGTTCATCTCGCCCTGTGTGCTCCCCCTGCTCCCCGGCTACATCTCACTCATGTCCGGGTACTCGCTCAACGATCTCGCCGACGGTGAGGTCGAGATGAAGCGGGTGGTCGGCACGACCGCGTTGTTCGTTCTCGGCTTCACCGCGGTGTTCGTGGCGCTCGGCGCAACGGCCACCTCCCTGTCCTCGTTCCTCAACCAGCGGATCTTCACCACCATCGCCGGCTGGGTGATCATCCTGATGGGCATGTTCATCGCGGTGACCGCGATATGGCAGCCCCAGTTCCTGCTCCCCTTGATGAAGGACCGGCGGGTCGACGCCCACAACGCGGTCAACCTCGGCTACGTCGGACCGCCGGTCATGGGGGCCGCCTTCGCCTTCGGGTGGACACCCTGCATCGGTCCATTCTTGGCGGCGACGATCACGCTTGCCGCCGTCTCCGAGACTGTCGCCCAGGGAATGCTCGTGCTCTTCTTCTACTCGCTCGGTCTCGGCATCCCCTTCCTG
>CAYQZO010000065.1:0-8180 GCA_964421925.1 uncultured Acidimicrobiaceae bacterium | reverse complement strand
TGGTGAAGCGGCGCTCGATGCGCAGCCAGGTGTCGACTGCGGTGTCCTGAATCGTCATTCGTCCTCCCTCGCGCCGGGTGGCCCGGCGGTCTCGATGTACCCACCACCACTAGATGTTGGGGTAGGGAAGTGAAAGAACCCCTAGATCTAGCGTGCTACACGAGTGTAATTACACGAGTGTGCTCCGTCAACCCTTTCCGGCGGCGGTCGCGACGGCCTCCCGCCGCGACAACCCCGGCCGGTCGCCGACCGGTCGGGGAAGATGGCCCCATTGGTAGTGCACTCACTCCGAGTGGGCAACCGGATACGCAGGGTGTTTTTCGCGTTGGCCGGTTGGTTTTCGCGACACCGGCTGTTTCCTAGCCGAGGAGGCCCTCCACCTCGGGAATGGACAACCCGGTGCGCGCGGTGAACCGGTCGTAGACCGCGCCGAGGGGCCCCGCCTGCTCGGCCATCGCATCGGCTGCTTCGGCTCGCATCCCCAGCGCCTCGGGTCCGGCGAGGAGGGACGCGGTCACGCTGAACAGCCGCTTGAGACCGGCCGCGGCGTCGAAGAAGTCCATCGACGCCAGCGTCGTGCCCGCGGCCTCCTCGTACCCGTGGAGGATCTCGTCACGCCAGCGATCGCCCTCGTGGGATCCGACGAGGAGCATCGTCCATGCCACGTCGAAACGGGGATCGCCGACTCCGACCTGGGTCCAGTCGATGACGGTCATGGCATCGCCGTCGGAGAGGATGTTGTCCGGGTGGTAGTCCCAGTGCAGCACGGCGGGCTGGATCGGGTCGACCGCGGGGGCTCGTGCCTCCAGCCAGTCGAGACCGGCGTCGAACCCGCGGAGCGGCCCGGTGGTGACGATCGCTCGCCACGCCGCGAGCTGAGCGTGCAGGTCGACCACCGGCCCGGGGAAGCCGTGATGCGGGAGCTCGTGCAGCTCGGCCAGGAGCGCCAAGAAGCGATCGAACAGCTCGCGGTCGACGCCACCGCGGCCGAAGATGAGCGACCACGTCGGCGTGCCGTCGATCCAGTCCATGATCAGGAACGGCATGCCGAGGGGACCCGGGTCGGTCTCCCGGGCGAGGACGCGGGGAACCGGGTACCCGGCGGCGTGGAGGGCCGACATGCCGTCGAACTCGCGCTCGGCCGTGGCCGGGGCATCGAGCCCGGCATAGCGGCGGATCACGATGCGGCGCCGTGACCCATCCGAGGTCTCGACGGTGAGGCCGTGGATCACGCTCTCCCAGCCGGCCCCGACCTCCGTCGGCTCGAGGACGGCGGTGACCTCCCACTCCGGGAGGGCGTCCTCGAGGTAGGCGCCGACTGCGTCGGCCAGGTCGATCACGATGACGCGGTCCCCATCCGTGCCCGCTCCTCCAGGATGGCGTGCACCTCGGCGATGTCGCCCGGACAGGTCTCGCTCGCCTTCCAGTAGCACCACCCGGTGGGGATGAAGAACACCTGGAAGATAGAGAGCCCGAGCGCCCAGTTGAAGGGCGGGGGCACCGCCTTCTCGATGGCGGTGGCGCCGGCCGCGGTGAGCGCGGCGCCTGCCGAGCGTCCCACCCCGTTCACCAGGTTGCCCATGCCGAACACGGTTCCCCGGTGCTCGGGCACGTTGACGTCGGAGATCAGCGCAAACCAGTTCGGGGAGTCCGCCGAGGTGAGGGCGAGGGCGACGATGGCCGAGACGAAGGCGAGCGTCACCCAGGGGTTGGTGACCACGCTCGCCAGCACCTCACCGATCAGGGTGACGGTGCCCGCGTCCTCGGTGACGTCGAGCCCGTTGAGGGGCACCCAGAAGAAGACGAGGAAGGCGGGGATCGCACCCAGGATGCCGACCATGGAGAGGAGGGCACGGCCCCGCGGGTTGCGGCGCTGCAGCCGGTCCCCGATGTGACCGAACAGGATGGAGAACAGCGCTCCCACGGTGAACAGGGTGGCGAACAGGCCGCCCACCTTGGTGCCGGTGGCCGTGTCGTAGCCCTGGGCGATCACCTTCTCCTGGTACAGCAGCGGCACCCAGATGAGCGACCCGTACGCCACCTGGGCGGTGAGGCCCTGCAGGATCAGCCACAGGTTGGTGCGCCGCTGCAACAGCAGCGGCAGCTGGGAGCGGTCGATGCGGTACTCGTACTCGAACCCGTCGGCGTACAGCCCGGCCAGCGCCGGTTCCCGGTAGCCCCGCGGCGCCTCGAAGGTGGGGATGTACAGGACGGCGAAGCCGAACCCGAGGATGGCGATCACCGCCAGGGGGACCCGGAAGTCGTCGGCGCCGAGCTGGGATGCGAGCAGCGCCCCGAAGATGCCGCCGAGACCCTGAGAGATCCCCCAGAAGCTCATGGCGAGCCCGCGCCGGCGCGGTCCCACGAAGTCGGAGATGACGGAGAACCCGATCGATGCGATGGAGCCGAGGCCGACCGCGACCACCATCTGCCACAGCGCCAGCTGCCAGAGACTTCCCGCGGTCGCCGACAGCAGCGACCCGCCCGCCCAGATGATGGTCCCCCAGAAGAGCAGCGGCTTGCGGGTCCGGGAGTCTCCCGCGTAGCCCCAGGCGACCGCGGTGAGGGCCACCACGAGGATGGTGGCTCCGGACAGGATGCCGATGGCGAGCTCCGAGGTGTCGAGCGCCTCGGTGACGGGGAGCACCATGGAGGGCAGCATCACGAGGGCGGCGTTGTCCAGCGAGGCGAGGACGACGAAGACCACCAGCGTGTAGCCGACGTGGACGGGCCCACCCCACCATGAGGGCGTGGTCAGTCCGCCGATCCTTCCGGGTCAGAGGTGATCGGCGGTGAGGTCACCGGCGGGGGCTCCGAACCCCCGAAGGGGGCCCACCAGGCCATGACCAGCCCGAGGACGATGCCGACGATGGGGAGGATGAGCAGGAGGATGCTGTCCAGGGGCAGCACCCCGAAGAGGAACAGGGTGGTGCCGAGGAACAGGCCGAAGAAGAAACCGGAGACGACGCCGAGGACGGGGCGGCCGCTCATGCCTTCTTCTTCCTTCCCGCCGCCACCGTGCCCGCCCCGGCGACGGCGGTGAGGGCCGCCGCGGTCCAGGCGGCAGCCCCGGGCGATCCTTCGAGGGTGACCAGGACGATGGCTTCGCAGTCGGGATGCCCCTCTTGCTTGTGGGTGGCGGTCACCTTGATGGCTCCGGTCCCTTTGGGGACGGGGCCGGGGATGTCGTAGGTGTAGCCGCCGGAGTCGGACACGTCGGTCGTCTCACCGGACCAGGAGGCGATGGTGGCCGTACCAAGAGGGAGCGCGATCTTCACGCTGCCGCTGAACGGCACCTCCTCGGCACTCGGCGTGGCTCCGGGGCCGAGGTCACCGGCGTAGCTGACCGTGGCCGACGTCGGCGCTTCGAACACCATGTCCTGGGGCCGGTCGGCGTCGAGGACGTTGTCGGATGCCTTCTCCGGGAACGTGGCCGAGCCCCGGCAGTTCCCCTTGGTGATCTCGGCGGATGCAGGGACGGCGAGCAAGCCCACCACGAGGACGGTGAGCATGCCGAGCAGCAGGGTGCCTGCGACGCGACGCTGCATGTGCTCCCTCCCTTCGCCCGGGGAGTCTACGGCGTGGCCTCAGAGCGTGCCGGTATTCTCGAACGGCGCCATGGAAGCACATCCTCCGGCATGGAAGCCGAGCGAGTCGGTGATCGCCGACGCCAATCTCACCGAGCTCATGGCGGCCGGGGGCTTCCGCTTCTACGACGAGCTGCACCGCTGGTCCGTGCTCGATCCCGCGGGCTTCTGGGGCCACGTGATCGATCGGCTCGGCATCGTCTTCCGCACCCCGCCCGAGTCCATCGTCGAGGGCCCGCCCGACGACCCGACCTGGCTGCCCGGCGCCCGCATCAACATCGTCGACTCCTGTTTCACCGCACCGGCCGCATCGACGGCGGTGACCTTCCACGCCGATGGCTCCGACCATTCCTGGAGCTACGAGCAGCTTGCTGCCGAGGTTGCCCGCTTCGCCTCCGGGCTCGCCGCCGCCGGAGTGGGTCGCGGGGACCGCGTCGCCATCGCAATGCCGATGACCGTCGAATCCGTCGTCGCCTACCTGGGCACGGTGGCGGCGGGCGCTGTGGTGGTGTCGATCGCCGACTCCTTCGCCGCCGACGAGATCGCCACCCGGCTCCGGCTCACCGCACCGGTGCTCACCGTCACCCAGGACGTGGTGCGGCGAGGCGGCAAGGAGCTCGCCATGTTCACCAAGGTGGTCGATGCGGGTGCGGCGCGGTGCGTGGTGGTGGACACCGGGGCCGGGATCGAGCTGCGCTCCGGCGACATCGAGTATCAGGCGTTCCTCGGCGAGGACACCGTGCTGCGTCCGGTCGAGAGCGACCCGTACGACCACACCAACATCCTGTTCTCCTCCGGCACCACGGGTGAGCCCAAGGCCATCCCGTGGACCCACCTCAGCCCCATCAAGGCGGCGATGGACGGCCGCTACCACCAGGACATCCACCCCGGCGACGTGGTCGTCTGGCCCACCAACCTGGGCTGGATGATGGGCCCGTGGCTGATCTACGCCTCGCTGGTCAACGACGCAACCATCGCCCTCTACGACGACGTACCCACCGGCCGGGGGTTCGTCGAGTTCGTGCGCGACGCCGGGGTGACCATGCTCGGCGTCGTCCCTTCCATCGTCGCCGCGTGGCGATCCTCGGGCGTGCTCGACGACCGGCCCTGGTCGGCGGTTCGGGTCATCTCCTCCACCGGGGAGGCGTCGGTGCCCGTCGACTACGCCTGGCTGATGGAGCAGGCCGTGGGCGTGCCGGTGATCGAGTACTGCGGCGGGACCGAGATCGGCGGCGGGTACATCACGGGGACGGTGGTCCAGGAGGCGATCCCGGCCACCTTCACCACACCGGCTCTCGGCCTCGACGTCCGCATCCTCGACGAGGACGGCAGACCGGCTTCGGTCGGGGAGCTGTTCGTGGTGCCGCCCTCGATCGGGCTGTCCCAGACGCTGCTCAACCGCGACCATCACGAGGTGTACTACGCGGGTGCGCCGGCATCCGATGTTCTGCTGCGCCGGCATGGAGATCACATGGCGCAACTGCCCAACGGCTACTACCGCGCGATGGGCCGGGTCGACGACACGATGAACCTGAGCGGGATCAAGGTGTCCTCGGCCGAGATCGAGCGGGCCATCGAGAATGTCGATGGAGTCGCCGAGGCCGCCGCGGTTGCGGTGGAGCCCGAAGGCGGTGGGCCGAGCCGGCTGGTGATCTATGCGGTGCCGATCGCAGAGCCCGACGTCGAACGCTGGAAGGTGGAGATGCAGGCGGCGATCCGTGCCGGGCTCAACCCGCTGTTCAAGGTGGACGAGGTCATCGCCATCGACGAGCTTCCCCGCACCGCGTCGGCCAAGGTGATGCGGCGGGTCCTCCGGGAGCGCTCGGGATGAGGGTGGCGGTGCTCATCAACGACGGGGTGGCCCCTCCCGGGTACCTGGGTGACGCGCTCGACCGGGCCGGGGCCGAGTGGCAGGTCGTGCGCCTCGACCGGGGCGAGCCGCTGCCCGGGCTCGACGAGGTGGATGCGGTCGTGGCCCTCGGTGGGACCATGGGCTGCTACGACGATGACGAGTACCCGTATCTGGTCGAGGAGAAGCGGTTCCTCGCCGCCGGTGTCGCCGCCGGCGTCCCGGTACTCGGGATCTGCCTCGGCGCCCAGCTGCTCGCCGAAGCCCTCGGCGGCCGCGCCTACAAGGCGCTCCGACCTGAGGCGGTCTTCGCTCCCGTGGAGCTGACCGAGGAGGGCCACAGCGACCCGGTTGCGGGCACGCTGCTGGGCCGGGCGGTGGTGCGCTTCCACGAAGACACCTGGGAGCTCCCTGCCGGTGCGGTGCCCCTCGCCACCGGCGGGGGCTTCGAGCAGGCCTTCCGCCTCGGGTCCGGGCTTGGGATCCAGTCCCACCCGGAGGCGGGTGCGGAGCTCGTCGCCGAGTGGCTCAGCCAGGACGGTGCGCGACGCCTCGCCGAGGAGGCGGGAGTGGATCCCTCCGCCCTCGAGGCTGCGATCCGCCAGGATTCCGCCGCCGTCGAGGCCACCGCGCAACGCTTCTTCGACGCCTGGCTGGAAGAAGCGGCGAACCCAGGGTTCTAGTCCCGGTATACGCCGGTGCGAGCCCGCGGAACGCGGGTCGTCACTCGATGCGCGGCGTCTGCACCCCGGTGAGCAGCTCGAATCGCTCGACGAGCTCGCTTAACGCTCGGGCCTGGCCCCGCTCCAGCGGCTTGGCGAGGAGCCCCCAGGCGACGTTGTTGGCAAGCGACTCGGCGCCGCGCTCGACCCAGCGGAGGTCGGGGTCGTACCACTCCAGCCCGGCGTGGTCGAGGAACGCCTGGCGGATCGGCTCGGGCAGGCTGTGCTGGTCCCAGGCATGGGCAAGCTCGTGGAGGACATAGAACTCCGATTGGGTGCACAGATCTACCCGGTCCTCGGCGCCCCACCGGCCGTAGTACCCGAGGTGGGTATCGCATCCCTCCGGCCCGGGATGGACGAAGATCCGCAGCGAAGGGAGCTCCAGGCCGACGCTGTCGAAGCGGTCGATGGAGCTCTCGATGACGGTACGGAACTCGGCATCCGCTCCGTAGATGCCGGGACCGCCGACGCCGTGCAAGGCCTTCTTCACGCTGGTTGCGTTGGCGAGAGCCGGGCTCGCGACCAGGGCCGCAGCGATGACGAGTACACCGAGCCGCACGGTGCTTCTCATACCGCGAGCGTATCGGATCGAGCTTTCCGGCGTTTACCCCTCGACGTCCATCCCCGCGGCGGCGAGTCCGGCGAGCAGGTCGGCACGATGCTCCGGGCGGAACGGCTGGTTGATGTAGTTCTCGCTGAACCCGGGACTCCGCTTCAGGATCTCCTCGACCTCCGAGCGGGCGTCTTCATCTGCTCCACTCCTGGCCAGGCTGGCGGCGAGCACCACCCTGGGGAGCAGGTGGCCGCCCCTGATGGCCAGCGCATCCCGGCAATGCTCGATGGCGTCGTCGTACTCGGCTAGCAGGTAGTGGCATGCGGCCGCAGAGGCGTGTGCGAACGGGGCGATGAAGCCGTGCGGGTCGAGCTGCAGGCAGGTGTGCTTCGACACCAGCGCCGCCTGGGGATCCCCGTTGGAGTACAGCTCGGCATCGCCCACCACGAAGTGGGCCACGACCGCGTTGGGGTTGATGCGCAGCGCCTTCTCCGCTTCGCTCCGTCCCCGGTGGTAGTCACCGAGGAACTGATAGGTGAGGGCAAGCGCGGTGAGCGCACCGACGTTGTTGGGGTCGATGGCCAGGGAACGCCGTGCCCAGTCGATGGCCCTGGCGTATTCGGCGTCCTCATCGTCGACCCAGTGCGCCCAGCCCCGGAAGAAGTAGGCGTTTGCGATCCAGGCGTACGCATCGGCGAGAGCGGGATCGAGATCGATCGCCACCTGGAGGTGGCCGATCGCCTCCTCGACCTCGTCCTGTTGGAGCGTCTCGATCAGCTTGCGGCCGAGGACGACGTGGTCCCAGGCGTCGAAGCTGGAAGGGGCCTTGGCCGCCAGTGCCCTGGCCTCGGCGGCGTGGATCGCCGGGTCGAGCGACACTGCGATGTTCCTGGTGATGCGGTCCTGGAAGGCGAAGGCGTCGTCGAGCTCACCGTCGTAGTGGTCGGCCCACAGGTGGCTGCCGTCCTTTCCATCGATGAGCTGGGCGCTCACCCTGATCTTGTCACCCGACTGGCGCAGGCTCCCCTCCAGCACGTAGTGGACGCCGAGGTCCCGCGCCGCCTCGCGCACGTCGACCGACCTTCCCTTGTAGACGAACGTGGAGTTGCGCGCCGTCACCGGCAGCGACCGCTGGGCGGCGAGCGCCGAGATGACGTCTTCGACCAGCCCGTCGGCCAGCGCCTCGGTGTGGTCGTCGCCGCCGATGACGTCGAAGGGAAGCACCGCGATGGAGCGGCGCCGCAGCTGCCCTTCGTCGCGGGACGGGGCGGCGACCTGGCGCGCCTCCGGCTCCCGGATCCCGGGTGCGGTGAGCCGGTACACCCGCTCGCTCCTCCCCAGGTCCTTGAGGTCCCGCTCGCCGAGGTCGACGAGCTCGGAACCCTCGGGAAGTGATTCGACGCCGACCGAGGCCACCGCGCTCGACACCAGGATCTCGTCGCCCGCCGCGGTGGACAGCACCCGCGCCG
>CAYQZO010000064.1:0-8291 GCA_964421925.1 uncultured Acidimicrobiaceae bacterium | reverse complement strand
CAAGCCGATGGTGTACTACCAGCTCACCACCCTGATGATGGCCGGGGTCCGCGAGATCCTGCTCATCTGGACCCCCGACGACCTGCCCCGCTACCAGGAGCTGTTCGCCGACGGCAGCCAGTTCGGGCTCAGCATCGAGTACACCGTCCAGGACCACCCCCGCGGCATCGCCGACGCCTTCCTCATGGGCGCCGACTTCATCGGGGATCGGCCATCGATGCTGGTGCTTGGCGACAACATCCTCTACGGCCGCCTCGACTTCCTGCGCAAGGCGCTGCGCGACCAGGACGGCAACGCGGTCATCTTCGGCTACCAGGTGGCCAACCCCTCCGACTACGGGGTGGTCCAGTTCGACTCGGCGGGGACGGCCATCGGGCTCGAGGAGAAGCCGGTCGATCCCAAGTCCAACTGGGCGGTTCCCGGCATGTACATCTACCCGGAAGGGGTGGCCGAGATGGCTGCCGCCCTCACCCCGTCGGATCGGGGCGAGCTGGAGATCACCGATCTCAACCGCCGCTATTTGGAGGAGGGCCGCCTCCACGTGGTTCCCATGGGCCGTGGCATCGCCTGGTTCGACACCGGCGCCCCGTGGGCGCTGCTGGAGGCGGCCAATTTCATCGAGGCCATCGAGCGCCGCCAGGGGCTCATCATCGGCTCCCCCGAGGAGGTGGCCTACCGGATGGGGTTCATCGAGGAGGCCCAGTTCGACGAGCTGATCGCCTCCATGCCCCCATCGGACTACCGCCGCTACCTGGAGCGCGTCACCCAGGACGACTACTTCCCCTGAGCCCTGATCTGATCGAGCAGGCGGGCCCGGGCGAGGATCGCCGGATCGGACTCGGTGGCCGCAGCGAAGGCGTCGAACATGTTGGCGAATCCGTCGGCGGGAGCCACCCGTTGCTCGGAGGAGGAACCGTCGGAGAACCGGGCGACGATGGTGGTCTCCAGGTCGGCCGGCTTGTTGAACGCCCGGTCGGCGGTGACCACGGCGTCGTCGAACCAGAGGTTGATCTCGCTGCGGTAGGCGCGCCCGAATCCCCAGTCGAGTAGGGCGGCTGCGTTCGAAACGCCAAGCGCGGTTCCACCGATGTCCACACCCCGCTCGTGCTCAAGCTCGGCCGCATCGATGACCAGCTCGTCACCGAGCAACCCGACCGCCGCCGCCACCGGGTAGAACCCTGCGTCGAGCAACGCACCTCCGCCGTCCTCCGCCGAATACCGGAAGTCGGCAGGGTCGAGGTGCGGGAATCCGAAGCGGGCGGTGAGGCTGCGCAGGGAGCCGTGCTCGCCGCTGCGCACGACCTCGGCGAGACCGGCGAACTGCGGATGGTGGAGGAAGGCGTCCACCTCGCGCACCGCCACGCCGGCTTCGGCGGAGGCTTCGAGCAAGGCCTCGGTGTCGGCGAGCGACGTGGTGAGCGGCTTCTCGCACCACAGGTGCTTGCCGGCGCCGATCACCCTGTGCCCCACCTCGGCGTGGGACCCGGTGGTGGTGGCGACGACCACGGCGTCGATGTCGGCGGACCCAAGGAGGTCATCGGCGTTGAGGTAGCCCCGGGCCCCGGTGTCTTCCGCAACCTCCGCCAGCACGCCCTGGTTGCGGGTGTGGACCGCTACCAGCTCACAGCGCTTCGAGGCTTCGATGCCGGGGATGATCGTGCGCCGGGCATGCTGGCCGAGCCCCCACACCGCAACCGCAGTCACGATGGCTCCATGAGGGCCCCATCGGTCACCTGGAGCCAGCCGTCGACGGCGTGGAGGTACCACACCGACTCACCCTCCGGCCCATCCACGGGCTCGACCCGGTTGACCAGCAGCCGGCCGGCCGCGGTCTGGACGTACGCGTTGGGGAGCGGGCTGGCGAGGGCTCGCACGATGTTCCTGACCTGGGTGCGGGTCTGGTTCGCCGGGTCCAGCTCGTTCACCCGCGGCGTCTTCGAAGAGAAGTACGAGCCGCCCTCGGCCATGGGCGCCCCGTTGAGGGCGCCATCCTTGTCGAGGCTGTCGGCGAGCGTCCCCAGCAGCTCCGCTGCGGCGGCTGCGGTCCGGTGGTGCAGGTCGTAGCCCGTGTCGTCGGATCCGATTGGGACCTCGACACGCCCGTACACCGTGCCCCGATCGACGGTGGCGGTCATCTGGTGAGCCGTGACCCCGGTGGTGGTCTCCCCGTGAACGATGGCCCAGATCACCGGAGCCGTGCCCCGATACTTGGGTAGCAGCGACGGGTGCAGGTTGACGGCGTGGGTGACCAGGTCGAGCAGCTGGGCGCCGAGGAGCTTGGTGTAGCTGGCCGACACCATCCAGTCGGCACCGAAGCGACCGAGCTGCTCCACGACGGCGGGATCGTTGACACGGGCGGGGGCGATGGCCTTCACCCCGAGGTCCGCGGCGGCGTCGAGCACCGAGTCGTGCCAGGGGTGGCCGTCGTCGGCGGCTACCACGAGCACGCTGTCGGTACCGAAGCGGTCGGCCAGCAGGGCGAGGCAGCGGACGCCGGGGGCCGCGTTGGCGAAGAGGATCGTCCGCATCGAGGTCAACGGTCGGCGGCGCCCGCCACCCCCAGGTGGGCGATGATGCCCCGGATGTGCGGGTTGACCCAGGCATCTTCGTGGAGGCACGCCTTGATCTGATACATGGACAGCCAGGCGAAGTCCTCGGTGAGCTCCAGCTCCAGGTCGGCAGGGACTTCGACCAGCATCCCAAAGTTGCGCTTCTTGTGCAGGCGCCCTCCGTCCTCGGAGAGCCATTGGGCGTACAAGGTGGTCGCGTCCGCCGCAGCCGGGTCCTCGAAGAGCTCGGCGAAGCGGGGCTTGCTCCCCCCGTGGGCTCGCTTCAGGTTGGCGAAGGTGGCCTGCAGCGACGGGCTCATCTGCACGATCTCGTGGTTGCCGGGCTCTGCTTTGGCCTCGATGAGGTAGTGGGGCACGCCGTCGAAGCGCTTGCGGATCAGACCAAGGATGCCGCCGTCGTAACCGACCTGCTCCACAATGGGCTGGTCCCAGCCGACCGCGCCCACCTCGCGAGTGGCCGATTGGGTGACCCGCACCCCGTGGACGGTGAAGAAGTCGCGGCTCTCGTGGGCGATGTTCCCGGTGTCGGGATCGATGCTCCACCCCCTGGTCTGGTTGAGGGGGATGTCGTCGACCACCATCGTGGTCGTGGCCCGCCGCTTGAGGAACCACTCCTTGACCTCGTCGAGGGTGGCGAACTGGGACCAGTCGCGGAGGCACTCGAAGTGGAATTCGCTGACCGACGGGTCGACGTCGTGACCGAGGTCGGCGAGCTGCTCCCGGTAGCGGGCGAGGCCGGCGGTGTACCGGGCGGCGGGCTCGCTCATCGCGTCAGTTCGGCGATGGCGTGCGCCACCCGGGCGGCATCGTCCGGGGTCATGCTGTTGTGCAACGGCAGCCGCAGCACCCGGGCCGCGTACTCCTCGGTGACCGGAAGATCGTCTGCGGCGTAGCCGAGGCGCTGGCCCATCGGGGAGGAGTGGAGGGGCACGTAGCCGATGTATGCGGAAATGCCGCCGGCGGCGAGACCCTCTCGCATCCGGTCGGCATCGGTCTGGGAGTTGGCGATGAGGAAGAAGGAGTGGGCGTTGAGGTGCCGTTCCTCAGGGATGATGGGGAGGGCGAAGGCGCCGGCGGCGGCGACGGGCCGGAGCAGCTCGTCGTAGGTGGCGTAGATGGCCTGGCGCTCCTTCTGGTTCTGCTCGATCGACTCCAGCTGGGCGTACAGGAAGGCGGCGGCGAGCTCGGTCGGGTAGAAGCTCGATCCCATCTCCACCCAGGTGTACTTGTCCACCACTCCCTTGAACAGCTTGGCCCGATCGGTGCCTCGTTCCCAGATGTCCTCGGCCCGGTCGAACAGTGATGCGTCGTTGATGAACAGCGCACCGCCCAGGCCGGAGTGCACGTTCTTGGTCTCGTGGAAGGAGAAGGCGCCGAGCCGGCCGATGGTGCCGAGCCACTCCTCCCCGATGCGGGCTTCGAGGCCCTGGGCGGCGTCCTCGACGAGGGCGATGTCGGTGCCGTCGGTGAGCTCGGCGAGCTCGGCCATGGGGGCGCCGATGCCGCCGTAGTGGACGGGCACGATCACCCGGGTGCGCCCGGTCACCTTGTTCGCGACGTCGGCCGGATCGATGTTCATCGTGGCGGGGTCGATCTCGGCAAACACGATCCGGGCCCCGGTGCGAGCGAAGGCAGAGGCGGTGGTGGCGAAGGTGTAGGAGGGAACGATGACCTCGTCCCCGGGGCCGAGGTCGAGGACGAGGCCGGCGAGTTCCATGGCCCCGGTGCAGGAGTGGGTGAGTAGCACGTGGGGGAGGCCGTAGCGCTCCTCGAGGAGGCGCTGGCCCCGCTTGGTGAACGGACCGTTGCCGGCGAGGTGGCCCGAGGCGATCGCCTCCTCGATGTAGCCGAGCTCGGCGCCGGTCACGTAGGGCTGGTTGAAGGCAATCGGTTCGTCGCTCATCCGATGCGCTCCCGTATCACCCACCGTGGTGGTTGGCGCACCTCGGTCATGATCACCGCGACGTAGCGGCCGAGCAGGCCGAGGGTGCCCAGAATGGCGCCGCCGAAGAACACCACAGCCAGGAAGGTGGAGGTCCACCCCGGCGGGGTGTCGGCCCCCGAGATCGCCCTCGCCAAGTAGACCAGGCCGAGCACGGCGGCGGCGAGGGCGACCACGAACCCGAACACGGCGATCCAGCGCAGCGGCTTGGTCGAGCTCTGTACGAAGTTGTCGATGGTCACCTTGACCGCTCGACTCAACGTGAACCCGGAGTTGCCATAGCGTCTCGGCTCGTGGCGGACGGGCACGTTGTGCACCGACCCGGCGACCTCGAACACCAGCGAGGTCAGCACCGGATTGCGGGTCCCGTGCTCGACAAGGGCATCGGCCACCGGGCGGCGGAACGCCCGGAACCCGGTGTGACGAAAGCCGCTTCCCCCCGGGATCGCGGCGTTCTGGATGCCTTCGAAGACCCGGCTCCCCACGTTGCGCGCCCAGCCGTCGTTGCCTCGCTCCCAGGAGCCGATCACGACGTCCCACTCGGGGGCATCGTCGAGGGCGGCGAGCAGCTTGGGGACTTCGGACGGCGGGTGCTGCAGGTCGTCGTCCATGGTGACCACCACCTCGCCGCTGCTCTCGGCGATACCGCACAGGGTGGCTGCCATCTGGCCCACGTTGTGCTGGAGGCGGACCGCCCGCAGGTTCGGCAGGTCCATGGACAACTTGGTGAGCCGCTCCCAGGTGTCGTCGGGGGAACGGTCATCGACCACCACGTACTCCACGGAACGGCCGGCGAGGACCTCCTCGAGCTCGGCGAGCAGCTCGGGGAGGGCATCCCCGGCCCGGTAGGTAGGGATGACGACGCTGATCTCGGGAACTGTGGTCTTCTTGAACATGGGCAGCAAGCGTACCTAGGGAGGTTGTCGGCCGGTTTCGCGGGGTGGTTGACCGCTTGCTGCGCTCGGTTGAACGCCGGGGGCTCGCCGCTCCGCGCCTGCCTCGGTGAGCTATGCCGGCGCGCCGCATTCCCGCTCGGCTGATCGACGTCACCCAGCCCTATTCCCACGCATTCGGCGATCGGGAACGCCACCCAAACCGACGAGCGACAGCACCTGGCGAAGAGACTCATAGACCAGGGTCCGCCAGTAGCGAGGGCCCCAGATTCTCACGAGCGCCGCGAGCGCCCTGGCCCTCTCTGCGTTGCTGATCGGGGCTGAGGAGATTGCCCGCACATCCTCCCCAAACAACCGGGTCCGCGGCATGACGCGGCCTCTGCCTCGCGCTGGATCGAACCAATGGGTCAACTCTGCGGCCGTCGGGTTGGCTTCGGCCGACATTCCCTCATGCATACGGCGATAGAAGAGTCGATCAGGGATCTCCCATACTTGACTGCGGAGCACGATCTCAGCCAGAAGGACAAGGTCCGCGGAGACGTAGTTGCCGTGGAGTCGCGTCGACTGCAGGATTTCACGTCGAAACACTCCGAAGAGGGCATTGCTCCTCCGGTAATTGCGCAGATACGTGGCAAAGCGATCCGACGGCCGCTCGAGTCTGAGGTCGAGACCATCCTCGAACGGTCCGATCTCGTCACCGT
This sequence comes from uncultured Acidimicrobiaceae bacterium, assembly GCA_964421925.1. GTDB lineage: Bacteria > Actinomycetota > Acidimicrobiia > Spongiisociales > UBA5794 > JACZST01. The sequence continues at coordinate 2,185 of CAYQZO010000064.1, read as the reverse complement.
TTGCATCGATGAGGACCGTTTTCGGGTAACAGAGACCGACGTCAGACGGCGCGCCGTCCAGGACTTCGACACAGCGCTCGATGAAGGTCGGCGCATGCACGTCATCCGATGCCGCCCATTTGAAGTACTCGCCGGTTCCCAGGGCAAAGACTTCGTTGAAATTCCACGCCGCTCCTTGGTTCTCCGGTTGCCGCACGTAGCGGAACCGCTTGTCGGCGCGGGCGAAGTCCCGGCAGATTTCCTCGGTTGCGTCGGTCGACCCGTTGTCCGAAATCACGACTTCGAAGTCTTGGGCAGTCTGCGTCGCGAGAGAGCGAAGCGCCGCGGTGATGTAGGGCTCGCCGTTGTAGACCGGCATCCCGACGGTCAGTCTTGGTGGCATATCCCCCACTCGCTTCGGCCCGTGTCCACCTCGATCAGGGCCACCTGTGGTAAGTCCTCGCCGAAGGGTACGCCGAATTGGCTTCAGCACAGCCGAATCCACCGCAGCCCTGCCTTCGTGCCGGACGAATCCCGAACAGGATCTGACGAACACCACCCATTAGATTTCCGGGTCGATGTCGGCCGACACCATCGAGCTACTCACAAGCAGCGAGTTCATCATCCCTCTGATCATCGGGGTGGGTGCCGCAGGGGTCGCCTCGGTTGCCGCCCTGGGTTGGCCAGGGGACGAGGGACCGTCCGCCATCGCCGGTATCGCGCTCGCCGCCGCGTTCCTCGTCGCTCGACCACAGGGGATCGATGTCTGGTCGGTCGTTGGTGTTGGTGCGGTTGCGGCGGCCGGTGCCGTCCCGATCGCAACCGCGTGGCGGATCGTGCTCTCCGTTCCCGGCGCGTTGATCCTCGCCGCCGCCGTCGGCGGCCCTTCGGGTTGGCTGCAGGCGATCGTCGCCGTGTCGATACCCATCCTCGCCATGCTCACCGCCGATTTCGACGCCCGTTATCGGGCGCGTGCTGTCGGCCCTGGAGTGTTCGTGCTGGCCACCGTCGGTGTCTTCTTCGCCGTTCCCGACACCGAACAGGCCGTGGTGCTCATGGGGGTGGCGGTGCCGTTCCTCTTCCTCACCTTCCCCACGCCGATCGCTTCCTTGGGCGTTCCCGGATCGTTCGCCGTCGTCGCTGCGTTCGCCTGGACGGTGGCCATGGGGTCACGCGGGCACCCGCGGGTCGCCGTGCCCGCCCTGGTCACGGCCGGTCTACTCATCATCGAACCGGTGATGAGCTGGCTACTCCGGTCGAAACAACCCCTCGGCGGAACCCCAACCTTTGTCGTTCTGGCTGCGCAGCTCCTGGTGGTGTTCCTGGCCTCCCGGGTGGCAGCACCGCGCACGGACCTGGTGACCATTGCAATTTTCAGCGGTGTCGCGCTGCTCACCGGCGCCGCGGTGGTCTATGTGCTGAAGGCAAAGGCGCCCTAGCGCGTCCTCGAGCGCAGGTCGCCGACCACGTCCCGCAGATCTATGGTCTCGTCGCCGTGCCAGCTGCGGCGGGCTATCCCGTGCAGGACCTCGCGCAGTGCATCGCGATCGCCATCCACGGCGAGATCCTCGAGCAAGTCGATCGCATCGTGCAGGGTGGCCGGGCCCGGCGTGGTGGCGTCGGCCACCTTGATCTGGGGGTGGGCGCTCGGGCGCAAGGGATCGGCGGAGAGGGACTCGACCAGCTTTTCGCCGGGGCGGGGTCCGGTGACCACGACCTCGATGTCCCGATTCGGCACCAGGCCGGCGAGGCGGATGAGCCGGTGGGCGAGGTCCATGATCCGCACCGGCTCCCCCATGTCGAGGACGAACACCTCCCCCCGGTCGGCCAGGGTCGCGGTGTGCAGCACCAGCTGCACGGCCTCGTGATTGGTCATGAAGTATCGCTCCATCTCCGGATCGCTCACCGTCACCGGTCCGCCGTGTTCGATCTGGCGCATGAAGGTGGGCACGACACTGCCCCGGCTGCCGAGCACGTTCCCGAAGCGGACACTGGCGTAGTCGGTGTGACCGAGCTCAGCGCGAGCCGTCGCCTGCACCATCATCTCGGCCACCCGTTTGGAGGCCCCCATGACGCTGGAGGGGTCCACCGCCTTGTCCGTGGACACCAGAACGAACCGGTCCACTCCATAACGGGCGGCGCCATCGAGGACGAGCCTCGTGCCGATGACATTGGTCTTGACCGCCTCTTCGGGAAACGCTTCGAG
>CAYQZO010000063.1:0-8294 GCA_964421925.1 uncultured Acidimicrobiaceae bacterium | reverse complement strand
GCCTCTTCGGGAAACGCTTCGAGAATCGGGACGTGCTTGTGGGCGGCGGCGTGGAACACCACATTGGGCTGGTACTGGTGGAAGCAGCGATCGACCCGCGACCGGTCCCGGATGTCGGCGAGCTCCAGGATGAGTTCGCTGCCTTGCTCTCGCCAGCCGACAGCGGCGTCGTGAAGGTGCGTCTCGTCGTTGTCGACGGCAATGACAGAACGCGGGGCAAAGGCAAGTACCTGGCGCACGATTTCGGAGCCGATGGAGCCCCCGGCTCCGGTGACCAGCACCACTTGATCGCGTAGCAGCGCTGCCACCTCATCGAGCTCGGTCTCGACGGTTGGTCGAGCCAACAGGTCGCCGAGCTCGAGGTCCCGGACCACCAGGCCGCCGGTGCCCGCCAGTACGTCGTCGGCGTTGGGGAGCACTCGAAGCCGAACGTCAATCGCCAGGCAGCGGTCCACCACCTCACGGGACACCCGCTCCGAGTCGGTGTGGGCGATGATGATCTGGTCGATCTCCAGCTCGTCGACCAGTACCGGAATCTCCCCCAGGGTCCCTATCACCGGCTTGCCCGCGAGCCGCTTGCCCCGCCGACCCAAGCTGGTGGTGACGAACCCGATGACGTCGAACGGATTGGCCTCGGTGGGGCCGTAGCGGGCCACATCGGCGGCGGCCCGGCCCGTGCCAACCACCAGGGTGCGATCAGCTCCGGGGGCTTGGGCGACCGTGCCCATGCGTTTCAAGGTGAACAAGCGGGAACGGAATCGCACTGCCCCCATCCCGGCGGTGGCGAGCAAGGCCCCGAGGAGAAGGGCGATCACGGGCAAGAAGGCGGCGCCATTGGGGGAGCCGTAGCGTTCGTAAGCGATTTCTCCGACGAGGAGGCCGAGGGCCGCTGCCGCCGAGGCGCCCACGATTCGCATCGCCTCGCCGACACTGGCGTACTCCCACACATGGCCGTATGCACCGAAGCCGAGGTTGGCCCCGATATGGGCAATCACGATGATGGGCAGGGCGATGGCCAACCCGTTCCACCAATGGTCGGGCACACCGCCCCGGTCGACGAAGCGCAGCGTCAGGGCCCCCAGGTAGGCGAGGGAAATGATGACGGCGTCCACCAGGGCAAAACCGAAGTCGGCGCGGATGGTGGACAGCGCCATGGCGACGCGCGCGCTCAACGATGAATCAGTGAAACCGTTGCGCTTCGGGTCTCCCCCCACGTCGGTCGCCTTCCTCGCTCGCGCCGATGCCGCGGCACCGACTCTTCCCCCTGAGGCTGACCGGGAGTTCCCAGTCCCCGGCCATGCGCTCACCACTGCGCCGTCCCCTACGCCCCGGATACGGAGCGCGCGGTCTCGACCACTCAACGCTACCACACAGTGTTCCCGCGTGGCCACCATTGATTTTCCCGGACCGGCCGGCTGCTGAGGGCGTGCGGATGAGGAACCCGGCTCATCCACCGCCCTACCATCGCCGAGCCGCGGAGAGGAGCGACTTGGAGACACCGGCCACGGTCATGCATCTCACCACCGTCGACATGTCTCTGGCGCTGTTGGTTCGGCCCCAGCTCCTCGCGGTGCGTGACCTCGGCGGCGACGCTATCGGCGTGAGCGCCGCCGGACCCTTCGTCGACGATCTGAGACGCGATGGGGTTCGCTTCATCCCTCTTGCCAGCTCCACGCGCGGGTTCAGCCTCGGTGCCGACCTGGCATCCGCCCGGGAGTTCTGGCGCATCGTGCGCGAGGAACGTCCCGACATCGTGCACACCCACACGCCCAAGCCGGGGATCTACGGCCGGATCTTGTCCCGGCTCGCCGGGGTGCCGGTCGTGGTCAACACCGTGCACGGGCTCTATGCCACCGAGTCGGACCCGCGGTCAAAGCGCGCCGTGGTTTATGTCGCCGAGTGGCTGGCCGCGCGCTTCTCCGACATCGAGCTGGTGCAGAGTCACGAAGACCTGACGTTGATGCGACGTTTGCGCATCGCCCCCCGGTCCAAGCTCCGGCCCCTCGGCAACGGCGTCGACCTGGCCCGGTTCGACCGTACTCGATACACCAACGAGGAGCGTGAGACCACCCGGGCCGAGATCGGCGCTGTGACCGATTCGATCGTGGTGGGCACGGTCGGCCGGTTGGTCAGGGAGAAGGGGTACCTGGACCTGCTCGAAGCGCTCCGTCGCTTGGATGACCACCGACTCGTGTTTGTGTGGGTCGGCCCCGAAGAGCCGGACAAGGCCGATGGGTTGACCGCGGCTGACATCGACACCGCTCGCCGCGCCGGGGTGCAGATCCTCGGGTCACAGCCCGATCCGACACGTTGGTACGCCGCCATGGACCTGTTCGTCCTTCCCTCGCACCGTGAGGGCTTCCCGCGTGCCGCCATGGAAGCGGCGGCGATGGGTCTTCCGGTCGTCGCCACCGACATTCGGGGGTGTCGGGAGGTGGTCGAACCAGGTGGCAACGGGCTGCTTGTGCCGGTGCGCGATCCCGATGCACTCGCCGCCGCGGTCAAGCAGTTGGCCGCGGACCCGGATCGTCGTCGACGGATGGCGGCGGCCGCCCGTACCAAGGCCGAGGCAGATTTCGACGAGCAACGGGTGGTGCGACGGGTACTCGCCGCCTACCGTGACGCTGCAGCGGCAAAAGGGCGACTCGATCTGATGGAAGCCCTCGGCCGGCATGGAACAGTGGCCTACCGCTCCGCCACAGAAGGTGACGTCCCGTTCCTCGCCGGGCTCCACGCGCAGGCGATCGACACCGGCTTCCTCCCCCGCCTCGGCCGGGGGTTCATGCGTCGGTTGTATCGAGCCATGGTGAGCTGGCCACAGGCAGTCGTAATCGTCGCCGAGATGGACGGGACTCCGGTGGGATATGTCGCCGGTGTCGCCGACACCGACGACTTCTACCGGCACTTCCTGCGCCGCCACGCCATCAGTGCCGGCATCAGCGCGCTCCCCCGGCTGATCCGACCCACCAACCTGCGCAAGGCGTTCGAGACCATGCGCTACGAAGCACCGGAACTCGAAGCCGACGCCGAGCTGCTGGCGATGGCTGTGATTCGAGACGTCAGAGGCCGTGGGATCGGCGGCGAACTCGGCCGTCGCTTCCTCGCCGCTATGGCCGAGCGGTATGCCGGCCCGGTTCGGGTCGTCGTGGGTGCCGCCAACGACGCTGCCATCGGCGCATACCGGCGGATGGGTTTCGAGGATGCCGCTCAGATCGAGGTCCATCGCGGCGACCGGTCGTTGATCCTGGTCACTCCGAACTGAGCAGGGGAGCCAGGACCTGCTGCGCGAACTTGGCCGCGCTCGCCTCCAGGGTGAAGTGCTCCATGCACCGCTCCCGCGCGGCGGCACCCATCTCGCCTCTGAGCTCCGGCGCGAGGACGAGCCGCTCGGTAGCAGCGACAAGCTCGTCGAAGTCGTCGACGGGAACAACGAATCCCGTAAAGCCATCCTCGATGACGTCGCGTGCGCCGGGGACATCGGTGGTCACGGTCGGGAGACCGGCGAACCCCGCTTCGATGAGCACACCCGGCATGCCGTCTCCCCGGCCGGTGCCGGGAAAGATGAAGACGTCGGACGCTGCCAGTATCTCCGGCACATCATGCCTGAGCCCGAGAAGCTCGACTTCCGCTTTTCCTGCATCGAGCGCGAGCTGTTCCGCAAGGGGCCCACCACCGGCTACGACCCCGACGACATCCAACCCATGTTGCCGCAGAGACCGTACGAGCTCCACGAACCACTGCGGGCGCTTGCCTTCGTCGAGGTGACCGACGTAGCACAGGCGCGTCGGGCGATGATCACCGTGCGCCGCCGGTTGAAAGCGCACCGGGTCTCGACCATTTGGCACGTAGCTCAGCCGATCAGGGGAAACGCCGAGCAACTCGGCGGCTTCGACGGCCATCTCGCTCGATACGCCCACCACGGCATCGGCTCTCGCCGCGATCCTCGCGTAGAGAAGGCGGCGAAGCGGAGATCGAAGCAGTGGGCGCGATGTCCCGATCTTGAGGTAAACGAGCTTCGTCGCCGGCGGCCTGACCAAAGCGGCGTATTTGAGCGGCTCGCCACCATGGGCGACGACTACGGCGGGCTGCAGGCTTCGCAGAGCCGATTTCAAGGTCTTCGATGCCTGTGGGTCAAACCAGCGCAAAGGTCCCCTCGGTGGTGGGACACCGAGCGAGATGTCAGCGGTATCGGCGTCCTTCCCTTTGAAGATCGTCATGAGTTGGTGCCGGCTCGTTGGGCCGTCGAGGCTGTCGCGAAGGGCGTGGGCGTAGATCTGGGCACCACGCAGGGTCTCGACCGGGAGGAGGTGGACGATGAGCGGCGGATCTGACTCGTTCGGTGGGCTCATCTCGCCGTGCCCGCCAACTCAACCTCGACCTCGCTCTCGGCGATGTCCCACCCCAGCCCGACCACCACGACAAAGAGCAGAGGCCAGAGCTGGACACGCTGGCGAACGAGGATCCCAAGGTTGAAGATCGCCGAGAAGGCGACCACAAACCCCACGGTGTAGAAGGCGGAGAAGAGCACATAGGGCGCTCTGCGGATTCCCCAAACGGCTCGCCACATGTATGGGAGCCGCCACAGCACGATGCCGAGCAAGACCATCGTCTCCGCGGCGCTGAGCAGCATCGCCAGGTTGCTCGCCTCGTGAGGAAGGGGCCGGAGGAGAACCCGCAAGGTCGCCTCGGGTAAGTCGAACGGACTTCGCACCGGGTTGCCTTCCACAGACGAGCCCCCGGTCGTGGTGCGCGACTGAACCCCTTCGGCGAACTGCTCCAAACCCTCGGTCGAGGGATCGAGGTGCAGGTTCTCAGCAGCCGTCGAGGCCACCCATGTCAGTCCGAGGACCACGATCGAGGCTATGACCAACCGGCCCAGCCAGCCCGATCGGCCTTCCGTTCTGCGCGCGAGGAGCAGTGCAAGCAACACTGAAGCGGCCATCAACGTTGCCAGATGCGGTCGCACGCCGGTGGCGAGGGCGAGGCCCGGTGCCATGTATATGGCGCCCTTCACGTATTCCGCGGCAAGGAGATGGCTCGCACCGAACGCAGCCAGCCCGAGCCCGAAGACCATGATGGCGTCCTTGCCGATCGAGGACGGCCAGAAAACGATGGAAGGCATGAAGAAGAGCAGGACCGCATACACGAATAGGGCCCGCTCGCTCCTGACCCAGGGGCGGAAGGCGAGGTAGAAGAAGACGACGCCGACGAAAGCGAGGGTCCCGAACAGCATGAAACCGACCAAGAAGGAGGGGATTCCCGGCAGGAAGAGCAGCGAGGTAACGACCTGTGTGAACCGGGTGCCCGCGCCGCCGCTGATGCCGCTTGGGATGTTGAGTTGCCGCCACTCGTGAACCAGTTCGATAGCCCGGTTGTAGTAGCCGTACGAGTCGCCCGACTCGTAGAGCACCGTCACCATCACATACCGGGCGACGACCCCGGCCATCTTGACCACGAAGGCCAGTGGCAGAAGCGTGGTCAGCCACTTGCGATCGAGATCGGTGGAGATCCGGGTCGCCACCTGAGCCGTGATGGCGAGTCCGACCGTGACGAAGACCACGGCGCTCAGCGACAGCTGATCCGTAGCCAGTCCCACTGCGACGATCGCGGCAACGGAGATGGTGCCGACGATCCACGCCGTCTCGGCCCTCACAGCAGCTCCAGGTCGCTCATGGCAAGATCCCAGGCTTGCAAGTCTGCCACTTCCAACGCCGTGTCCGTGAGCGGGCGCGCCACCAGGGTCAGCGCCCGTACTCCTGGGACCGGGAGCATCCCCGCTCGCACCGCGGTGCGACGCTCGGCACTTCCCCGAGAGAACCAACCCACCGCATAGCTGGCGCGAGCCGACCTCAACACCGACCGCAGTGGAGCTGCAGCGTCGCCAAGCAGATCAGCAACGATGACCTCGACACGCCCGTTGCGCAATCCGGCGTGGGCGACGACCGCACCCGCTGCATCGCCAAAAGCGGTGTAGGAAACGGTTGGGTGTGCGTTGAAACGCCAGTGCAGATAGCTGTCCGTTCGGGGCGTGCGCAGACCGCGAGGCTTTCGGGCTGGGGGGAGCGCTTCGACGACCACGCTCCCGGAGCCCAGCACCTCCTCCAGGTCGATCGCGGCCCGAGAGCCAAGAGCGAAACGCAGCGGCCTGACCAGTACGCCGATCTGCCCCACGCTTCGCCACCCCATCTTCAGGTATCCCTGCCCCGATTGCGGGTTCGGGGTATTGAAGATCAGATCGACGGCGTCGCGTCGCGCCACCTCCACCGCCTCTTCCGTCAACGCCCGGAAGATGCCGCGCCGCTGGTAGTTGGGATGCGTGGCGGTGTCGACGGGACGAACACAACGGAGCAGGTTTGCGTCCGTGTCGACAAGCCCCCAGCGCATGAAGGCGCGCAAGCCGACGATCCGTCCGTCGGTTTCGGCGACGAGCAGAATCGACCTTCCGAAGGGATTGTCGTAGTGCTTCCAACGGAACAGCTCGGGGGTACGCGGGAGCCGCTCACTCTCTCCCAGAGATTCCCGCATGAGGTCCAGGACCTCAGGAAGGTCGTCGTCGGACATGTCGCGGATGGAGAACTCACCCACCGAGCACCTCGCGGTAGAGATCCTCGTAGGCACGCACCATGCGCTCGAGCGAGAACTCGGCATCCACGCGATGTCGGGCGTGATCGGCCAGCCCGAGGCCCAACTCGGGATCGCCAAGGATCCGCACAATCGCGGCAGCAAGCCCTACCGGGTCACCGGCGTCGACGAGAATCCCGCTGTCGCCATTGATGACGTCGGGAACCCCACCAACTTTCGTGGCCACCACCGGCGTACCCAACTGCATGGCCTCGAGCACCGCCAGCGGCAGACCCTCGACTTCGGATGGGTTGACGAACGCATCGGCAGTAGCGATGAATGCCCAGGCGTCCGGGCGCCGACCGAGAAACCGCATCCGATCGCCGAGGTCACCCGCTTCCGATCGGAGCCGATCGAGCGTTCCGGGGGACTTCTCGACTCCGAGCGAAACGAACGTGGTATCGGGTTCGCTCTCCAGAACGATCCGGGCAGCACGAATCAGATCTTCGTGCCCCTTGCCCGGGCGCACGTTGCCCACGTGCACGACCAACGGGTCGCCGACCTCCAACCGGAGTTCGGAGCGAGCTGCAGCCGCCTGTGTCGGATCGACCCACGCCGCGACGCCGTTGCGGATCACCGCCGGACGGGACAGGCCCACGGCCTCGACGGAGTCGGCCACGGCGGCGCTCACCGCCACGCTGGCCGCGTTCCGGAAGTAGGTCGCCCGATTGGTGAACCTGGTCAATGAGTGATAGGACCCGACCAGGTTGTGCTCTGTGTACACCACCGGCGCGGGTGAGACCAAGCGAGCCCAGCCGGCGACCCCCGGGCTGTGTATGTGAACGACGTCGAACCCAACGTCGCGGGCGAAGCGACGGAACCGCAGCGGCGTCGCCGGATCCATGCCGCGACGTGACCCGAGGAGGGTCACCGGTATGCCGCGATCCTCGAGCACAGGTACGAGCTGGTCCTTCCACGGGAGGACGTAGCCGACCCGGTAGTCGAAGACTTCGCGGTCCCAGTACCGCGACCCCTCGCTGATGAGCCGCTCGGCACCACCGATGCCAAGGCCCTTGATGAGGTGGAGGACGATCGGTCGGTGGCTCACCCGCGGGCCACGACGTCGTCGATCAGCTCGGCGAGGCCCGCCTCGAACGGAACCTCGGCGTGCCAGCCCAGGAGCTCGCCGATCCGGTTCGACGACACCAGCGCTGGAGGCACATCCCCTGGCCGCGACGCTCCGAAGGTGAGCTCGGTGGGAAAACGCGACACCACCAGATCAGCGAGCTGTTTGATGGAGACCGTCTCCGGCGCGACGGCGTTGAGCGCCATAGCGTGCGCGTCGGATTCACACGCGAGCTGGAAGGCACGGGCGATGTCCGCGGCGTGGGTGAACTGGCGGCCCTGGGCACCGTCCCCCTGGATGGTGATGGGCTCGCCGGCCTTGGCGCGGTCGATGAAGATGCGGAACACCGAGTTGGGGCGCAGACCCGATCCGTAGGCGGTGCCCATGCGCAGGGCCAGAACCGGGACGTCCCACAGCTCGTCGGCGGCGAGGAGCAGTTGTTCGCCGGCCAGCTTGGTGATGTTGTAAGGGTGGTCGGGGCGGGTCGGGTGATCCTCGTCGATGGGCTCGTACTCCGGCCGACCGTACACCTCCCAGGTCGAGGCGTAGACCACGCGGGCCCCGCCGTCCCGTGCAGCCTTGGCCACGTTGGCAGTTCCGGCGACGT
>CAYQZO010000062.1:0-8372 GCA_964421925.1 uncultured Acidimicrobiaceae bacterium | reverse complement strand
TCGATGATGGCGTTGGACACCTCGGCGAGCCGGTACACGTTGGCCTCGCGCGACCGGTAGTCGCCGCCCTTGACGGTGTCGTAGAACAGGCGGAAGACGCTGTCGTTGTCGTTCGGGTAGTTCTTGGCGGCGTTGATGCCGCCCTGGGCGGCGATGCTGTGCGCCCGGCGCGGCGAGTCGTTGTAGGTGAACGCCTTGACGTTGTAGCCGAGCTCGCCGAGCGCAGCGGCGGCACCGGCGCCCGCCAGCCCGGTCCCGATCACGATGATGTCGTACTTGCGCCGGTTGGCAGGGTTGACCAGGTCGACGTCGAATCGATGCTGGTCCCACTTCAACCACAGGTCGCCGTCGGGGATGCGGGCGTCGAGGGCCGACGTCTGGACCATCAGCCGACCAGCCCGAACTGGACGGCGAGGGGCATGGACACGTTCCCGACGAGGATGACCAGGGCGAAGGCGGCGGCGAACCAGCGCCGCCAGTCGTTGTACCGCGGGTTGGCCAGGCCCACGCTCTGGAACATGCTCCACGCCCCGTGATAGATGTGGAAGGCGAGCGCGATCTGGGCCACGACGTAGATCACCACCACCCAGGTGCGCTCGAAGCTGGCCACCACGTTGTGGTACACGTCGCCGGAGACGAAGTCCGGGTTGGCGTTGCCGAAGGTGAGATCGGCCAGGTGGAAGAGGACGAAGAGCAGGATGATGATGCCGGTCCAGCGCATGGTGCGGCTGGCGTAGTTGGCCGCGACGTACTCGCGACTGGCGTGGTAGCGGATGTCCCCGCGGGCCCTGGCATTGCGTCTGGTGAGGATCAGCGCCGCCCAGATGTGGATGACGAACACGGCGATGAGCCCGATGCGAAGGAGCCACAGCACCGACTGGTTGGGGAGGAGCGGGTGGAGCAGCTCGCGCAGGGCGTCGGCGTAGGCGTTGATCTCATCGGCGCCGAGGAAGATCTTCAGGTTGCCGATCATGTGGGCGAGCACATAGGCGAGCAGGCCGGCGCCGGTGAGCGCCATCATCCACTTCATCCCGATGTCCGACGTGAAGAAGGGACCGAGCCAGGCGCTCCACCCCGATCGCCGGTTGACCTCGGTCCGCTTGTTGGTGGTGGTCACGGGGCGGATCATATCCGAGCCACCAGCCTCCAGCTTCCAGCTGCCAGCCAGACTCCGTGCCGGCGGCTGGTAGCCGGAAGCCGGTAGCTGGGCACTGCCACTCTCCGGATTGACATGAACGCGCAGAGTGTGGGAGAATTACAAAGTTGTAATTACATCGGTGGGAGGAGAGATGATGCTCGCCGATCTCCTGCAAGCGCTCCAGGCCGACGGCCTGGACATGTCGTGGCAGGACTTCGCCAATTGCCGTGGGGCCGACCCCGATCTGTTCTTCCCCGAGAGAGGCGCGTCCACCCGAACCGCCAAGGCCATCTGCCGGGAGTGCCAGGTGCGCGAAGAGTGCCTCGAGTTCGCCATCGTCTCCAGCGAGAAGTTCGGCATCTGGGGCATGATGTCGGAGCGGGAGCGGCGCAAGATCCGCAAGGAGCGCCAGGTGGCGGCCCGGCGGCGCCAGGCCGGGTGAATCAGCCGTTAGCTGTCAGCTGCCAGCTAACAGCCCGCTCCTAGACTCGCCGCCGTGAACGTCGTCGTCGTCATCATCGGAATCGTCATCGCGGTCGCCATCCTCGCCGCCATCGTGTGGGCGCTGCGCGGCGCCAGCGGCGGGGACCTGAGCGCTCCCGCCCAGGAGCCCGCGCGGCTGCGCCCGAAGCTCTCCGACTTCCACGTTGGGGGAACCACCGCCACGGTCTCCTACGACGTCCCCCTCCCCCCCGGCGACGTCGATCGCCATCTGCGCGACCTGCTGCTCCACGATGCGGCCCAGGTGATGCGGGAGAAGAAGGCGGCGGGGCTCCCCATCGATCAGGTGGAACGGGTTCGGGTGATGGGCCGCCGGGACGGCGAATACGCCGAGGCCGGGGTGCTCGACCTGCGCGAACCGGGAGTGATCCCGGAGGTCGCCGCGCCGGATCTGATCCCGCATGCCGCCGGCGGCGGCTACGACCCGCTCACCTACCTGGGGGAGCAGGAGTTCGAGATCCAACCCGGGGTGGCGACGGCGCGCACCGAGGATGCGCTCGGCCCGTTCACCGACGAGATCGAGCTCTCCGGGGGCGTGGAAGCGGCGCTGCGAGCCGGCGGTGTCGACCCGACACACGCCTCGCTCGAGGACCTCACCGTCGCCCTGCTCACCATCGGCGGCTACGCCGTGGCACCGGTCCCCGGCCAGGCGGGGCGCTACACCGCTCGCCGCGATGGCTCCGTGACCCTCGTCGAGGTACAGCCGCACCAGCGGGGCGAACACCCCGAGCTGAGCGAGCAGGCGGTGAACGGGTTCGGCATCACCGTCGCCCAGGCGAATCCGACGCGGGCGTTGCTCATCACCGACAAGTTCGGGCCCTATCTCATCTACGAGAAGGAGCGGCACAACCCGAAGGTCCGCTTCATCACCCGGGAGCGGCTGCAACCGTTCGTGGACAGCTTTGCCTTGCAGTAGCTGGTAGCTGGTAGCTGGTAGCTGGTAGCTCTTCTACAATGGCCCTGACGACGAGGAGTTGCATGCTCTTTGCATTCATTCGCAACATCGGCGGGCCCGAGCTGCTAGTCATCCTGCTCGTGGTTCTCCTGTTCTTCGGTGCCTCCCGCCTGCCTCAACTGGCCCGCTCCCTTGGGGCGTCGGCCAAAGAGTTCAAGGAGGGTCTCGAGGGTGGGCTCGAGGACGAGGAGGCCGCCGAAGAGTCCGACGTCTCCTAGAGGTTTCCGGGGAACCGGTCCGGTAGGGGCGACGTTCTTCTGTGGGGCGCGGGAAGATGGCTGACGAGATCACACCGAGCTGGGAAGACGTCGCGCATCGCTATGGGCGAAAGATCTACAACTTCGCGTACCGCCTCACCGGAAACCCCGATGATGCAGCCGATCTGGTTCAGGAGGTGCTGCTCCGGGTCCGCAAAGGTCTTACCGGATACCGCCCGGGCTCCTTCGAGGGCTGGCTATGGCGGATCACGCGAAATGCGTTCCTGGACGGGGTGCGCCGCCAGAGCCGGCGCCCGCAGACCGCACTCCCCGACGGCGACCACCACGTCCTCGGCTCGAGCCCATCACCCGACGAAGTGCTCGCCTCGGTGCGCCTCTCCGACGACGTGCAGGCGGCGCTGCTCAAGCTCCCGTATGCCTTCCGCGAGGCCGTCGTGCTCTGCGACGTGGTCGGCCTCAGCTACGACGAAATCGCCAACGCCACCGATATCCCGGTGGGAACCGTGCGCAGCCGTATCCATCGCGGCCGCAAGATGCTCAGGGAGTTGCTGACGTGGCCGGTGTGAATCCGCTTGCGTTCCGCCGTGAGGAGCTGTTCTCGGCATTCCTCGACGGCGAACTCGAACCCCTCGAGGTCGAGCTGGTCAACGAGCTGCTGGCCGCAGACAGCGACGCCATCGAAGACTTCCGGGCGGTGCAGAAGGTGCGCAAGGCGGTACGGGATCTTCCCTATCTCGAGATCCCGTCGGCGCTGCTCCCCGGCGGTCACCTGGGCGACCGGCTCTCGGCCTATCTCGACGGCGAGCTCTCCATCGCCGAGGCGCGTGAGGTCTCGGACCACGTGATCCGCTGCGGGGAGTGCCGCGACGAGCTCCACGAGTTGGATCGAGCCCGTATCGCGGTGCGCTCCCTCCCCGGGATGGAGACGGCCGAGCTCGACGCGATCCCGGCGCCATCGCGTTCGCGGCGGAAGGGTGCGATCGTCGCCGGCGGAGTCGGCATCGCGGCGGCGGTCGCGCTGTTCGTCGCACTCGGCCTGCCCACCGACGGGCCCGAGCCCGCCTTCTCCTTGGAGGACCTCACCACCCAGCACATCGCACGGGCTTCGGCGGAGCCCGGCTTCACCGTCTTCCCCCCTGCCATCGAGGTGTCCTCGCCATGAGGCTGCGCCGCGTGGTGGTCCTGGGCACCCTTGCCGCGGTCGCCATCGCCGTCGTCGCGCCGCCCGCAGGCGCCGATGACTTGAGCGACTACTTGGAGGAGGCCGATCTCGCCACGTACTCGGGAAGGCGCATGGTCGGCACCAACTGGGACGGCTGGGAGCGCATGGAGGTCGTCGACGTCGAGCAGCTCGGTGGCATGGCCATGATCGGGTCCGGCCCCGGCTTCTGGATGCTGGGAGCGGGCAAGTTCCACGCCGACCAGGGCGTCGCCATCGCGTACGAACACGACGACGACTCCTCGGTGACACACCGCTATGTCACCGTGCGGGGTGAGACCTCGATGCATCTGGGCCGTGCCGCCCAGGTGGTCGAGATCACCGAGGACGACCGGGTCCGGATGCGCATGGTGGTGGACGTCGCTACCGCCGCTCCGCTCGCCACCGAGGTGTACGACGCGGAGGGCAACCTGTTCCGCTACTCGACCATGGTCGAGTTCTCCGACACTGCCCCCGCCATGGTCGACTACCACGACTACGGCGACTACGACGTCATGGTGCCGGTCGACGAGGTGCTGGCTCCGCCTTCAGCGGGCGCATACGACCTCCTCGATGCCTACGGCGGCTTCACCGGACAGCAGCAGGCGTTCTACACCGACGGGTTGTTCGGGTTCTCGCTGTTCGTCATCGAGGGGCAATCCGACGTCACTCGCATGACCGACGAGGGACGGACCTGGGACGTGGACGGGTATCGGTATCTGCGGGTCGTGCAGCCCGCCGAGGTGTGGATCCTGTGGAGCACCGACGACACGACCTATGCGCTGGTGGGTGACTTGCCACCGGATCACATGAGCGACGTGCTCGCCGACCTGCCCCGCCCGCCGCGCCGCAACTGGTTCCAGCGGTTCTGGAACAACCTGTTCGGGTAGGTCTTTGCCTCCCCCACGAAGTGGGGAGGCGCCAGGCGACGCAGTCGCCGAGCGGAGGGGGCTTCCTTCGGAGAGGGCCATCCACATCGACCCCCTCTGCGGACGCGCCTTCGGCCCGCCCGCGTCTCCCCCCGCGGAGCGGGGGAGACGAAGAGGCGGCTACTCGGTTCGTCCGATCTCTCGTCTCGCCAGCACCATCTGGTGCACCTCGTCGGGGCCGTCGGCGATGCGCAGCGTCCGCGCATGTGCCCACATCCGGGCGAGCGGGGTGTCGTCGGATACACCGGCTCCGCCATGGACCTGGATGGCCTTGTCCAGCACCCACAGCGCGGTGCGCGGGGCCACCACCTTGATCGCCGAGATCTCGCGCCGCGCCTCCCGGTTGCCCACCGTGTCCAGTAGCCACGCCGTGTACAGGACGAGGAGCCGGGCCTGGTCGATGCGCCACCGGGCCTCTGCGATCCAGTCCTGGACGACCCCCTGGGAGGCGATCGGGCCCCCGAAGGCGGTGCGCTCCTTGGCGCGGGCGACCATGAGATCGAAGGCACGCTCGGCCATCCCGATGGAGCGCATGCAGTGGTGGATGCGCCCGGGGCCGAGGCGGGCCTGGGCGATCATGTATCCGTCGCCCTCGTCGGCGATGAGGTTGGTGGCGGGGACCGAGACCTGGTGGTACCGGATCTCGGCGTGGCCACCCCGGTCGTGGTAGCCGAATACGGGCACGTCGCGGACGACCTCGACACCGTCGGCGTCGAGGGGGATCAGGATCATCGAATACCGCTCTTTGGACGGTGCCTCCGGGTTGGTCACCCCCATCACGATCGCCACCTTGCAGTCCTGCGACACCCCGCCCGTGGACCACCACTTGGTGCCGTCCACGATGAACTCGTCACCCGCCCGGGTGATGGTGGTCTCCAGGTTGCGCGGGTCGGACGAGGCCACCGCGGGCTCGGTCATGGAGAAGCAGGATCGGATCTCGCCCTCGAGAAGGGGTGCGAGCCACCGTTCCTTCTGCTCCTCGGTGCCGAAGTCGTGGAGCACCTCCATGTTGCCGGTGTCGGGGGCGGAGCAGTTGGTCGCCTCCGGGGCGAGCTCGATGCTGCGGCCCATGACCTCGGCAAGGGGGGCGTACTCGACGTTGGCCAACCCGGGCCCGTACTCGGCGTCGGGGAGGAACAGGTTCCAAAGGCCCTGGCCTCGTGCTTCCCGCTTGAGCGACTGCAACACCGGAGTGGCCTCGGTGCGGTTTCCCTGCTCGGCGACCTGCTCCTCGTGCAGGGCTTCGGCGGGATAGACCTCCTTGTCCATGAAGGTGGCGAGGCGCTCCAGATACTCGGTCGTGCGGTCACTGTGAGAGAAGTCCATGCGGACAACGCTAACCGCGGCTCCAACCCCGCGTTCGCCGGCCGGAGACGTTGCTGCGATCCCTAACCTCGAGGCCATGGAGAAGCCGAGCGTGTTGTTCCTGTGCGTGCACAATGCCGGGCGCTCCCAGATGGCGTCCGGCTGGCTGCGTGCACTCGCCGGCGACCGGGTCGACGTGTTCTCCGGCGGCTCGGAACCCGCGGAGATGGTTAACCCCACTGCGGTGGAAGCCATGGCCGAGGCCGGCATCGACATCGCCGGGGCGGTGCCACAGCCGTGGACGGACGACGTGATCCGGTCGGTCGATGTCGTCGTGACCATGGGGTGCGGGGATACGTGCCCGGTGTTCCCCGGTACCCGCTACGTGGACTGGAACGTGGAGGACCCGGCAGGGAAGTCGCTGGAAGAGGTGCGGCCCATCCGCGATGAACTGGAGGGCCGGGTTCGCGGGCTCATGGCCGAGCTCGGCGTCGAGCCCCAGGGCGAGGGTGGCTATCGATCCTCTTTGGCCTCGTCGTAGTAGTCGAGGCGGTCGACGGGCATCACCAGCGAGGTCAAGAAGTTCATCACGTGGGCGGTGATGCGCTTGAGGAATCGGAAGTACAGGGCCCGAGACACGGCATCGGAGGGGGCGCCCTCCCACTGGTAGGCGGCCTTGACCTGCCGGTCGTAGTCGTCGAGAAAGCCGTCGGCCTTGTCGATCAGCTCCTGGGCTCGGACGGTGTCCTTGGCAGCGAAGGCTTCGGCGGCTTCACCGATCAGGTGGGACACCCGGTCGCGGTAGGCGGCGAGCTCCTCCCGATCCGGAGCGGTAGAGAAGTCCGCCCCGTAGCGCACCAGGTCGTACACGTTCTTGGCGTAGTCGCCGATGCGCTCGGCGTCCTTTACCGTGCTCATGTAGGCCAGCACCAGGGGAAGATCGACCGTCTCCTGTACCGAGGCGTGAATCATCAGCTCGCGCCGCACATCCTGCTGGGCGACGTTGATGTCGTGGTCGGTGCTGCGTAGCTCCTGCTTGGTCTCCTTGGACTTGCCGCCGCCGAACAGGGCCTCGGTCGCGGTGTCGAAGACGTCGCGCCCGTCCATCAGCATCCGCACCAGCGTGGCTTCGACGTCGAGCACGGCGGAGTGGCCACCCCTGAAGAATTCGAATACCACGTCTCCTCCTAACTCAAGACGATAACGAGCAGCGGGAGCACGACGAACGCACCCGCCACGTAGACGATGGCGACCCACTTCCTGGTCACGGCGACATTGGCCAGACCGGTGGCCAGGCGCACCGGCAGCCGGCGCAGGGCCTGAATCGGGTAGAGAATCAGGATGCCGAGCAGGTTGAAACCGACGTGGACCAAGGCGATGGCGAGACCGTCCACCGTGCCGGCGGCGAAGGCGGCGAGCAGGGCGGTGACCGTGGTGCCCACGTTGGCGCCGAGCGTGATGGGGTAGGCGTTGCCGACCGCGAGCACGCCTGCGGCGACGAGGGGGATCAAGATCGAGGTCGTGATGCTCGACGACTGGACGGCGATCGTGATGACGAGCCCCACCGCCATCCCCACCAAGCCGCTGCGGGCGAGCGCCACGTTGAGGGACTGCTCGATCCGGGAGGCCACCAGGATCCGCATGTGCCGGGTGATGTAGGTCAGCGACACGAAGATGATCGCGAGACCGAACAGCAGCGAGATGGCGCCGATGGCGCGGAGGTTGGTGGTGAACAGCTCGATCAGCGCCTCGAACTGATCGGCTCCCCAGCCGACCGCCGCCTTGATCGGGCTGTCGAAGGTCCCCCCGGTCACCGATCCGCCGAGACTCTCCGCGATCGCCTCGGCGGGCCGGGAGAGGATGCCGAAGGCGAGCTCGAGCGGCAGGATGATGGCAACGGCGAGCACGTTGAAGAAGTCGTGCATGGTGGCCGCGGTGAAGGCGAGGCGGAACTCCTCGGAGCGCCGGGCATGCCCGACGGAGACCAGCGTGTTGGTGACCGTTGTCCCGATGTTGGCGCCCATGACCATGGGCACCGCGGTGTCGAACGGCAAGCTTCCCGCGGCGACCAGGGCGACGATCGTCGACGTGGTCACCGACGACGACTGGACGAGAACGGTGGCAAGGA
>CAYQZO010000061.1:7346-8434 GCA_964421925.1 uncultured Acidimicrobiaceae bacterium | reverse complement strand
CACAGATCGTCGTCGGACGACGTGGTGTGGGGCAGCGAGTCCCCGTTGGTCCAGGTCACCGTTGCCCCGACGGCAACGGTGATGTCGGCGGGCCGGAAGCTGAAGTTGACGATCGACACCTCGTCGCCGGCGGCTCCCGTGGTAGTCGTCTGCGCCTCGGTCGTCGTGGTGGTATCGGCTGCGCTCGTCGTCGTTTCCGCCGCGGTCGTGGTGGTCTGGGCCGGGGCGCTGGTCGTGGTCTCCTCCGCCTCGTCGCCACCACACGCAGCGACGAAGACTGCGAGGGCGAGCGCGAGCAGAACCAGGGACTTGCTCATGATGGTGCCTCCTTCAGGAGGCCACGCTAGACCCGCCCGTCGCTGTCGCTGACGATGGCGTGTCGCTGCTGCGTCGTTCGTGTTTAGGACCGCCTATACGCGGGTTCCAGACACGAACGACCCCCTTCGGGTTCCTCGCCCCCATACACTCGATCCATGGCCGGTCGTGGCACCAACCTTGCCCTGGCGGCCCTCTTCGCCGTTGCGCTGGTGACGGGGATCATCGCCTTCGGTATCGGCACCTGGCCGGTGCGCCCGGTGCTCGTCCTCCACGGGATCGCTGCCCTCGGGATCATCTTGCTCACACCGTGGAAGTCGATCGTCGTCCGCCGCGGTCTGCGGCGCCGCCGGCCGGGCAACTGGCTCTCGATCGCATTGGCCACCCTCGTCGTGATCACGCTGGTCTCCGGGGTCTCCCACTCACTGTTCGACGCTGCCACCGTGGGCCCGCTCACCATCATGCAGGTCCACGTCGGCTCGGCGCTCGCCGCTCTGCTCGTCGGCGCGGTCCATGTCTGGCGGCGGCCGCAGCGGGTGGTGCGCTCCACCGACCTGTCCCGGCGCAACCTGCTCCGCGCCGGCTATCCCGTGGTCGCGTGGAACCGCTCGCCCGATCGCCTCGACGCGATCGCCGAGGCGGGCGCGATGCGCGGCCGGTCGCCCGCCGATGTCGCCGAGCGCTCGGAGGTCGTGATCACCTGCGTCCGCGCAAGCGAGGACGTGGAGGCCGTCGTGCTCGGCTGCGAGGCCTGGCCGGGCGTCATCGAGGGC
>CAYQZO010000061.1:0-7336 GCA_964421925.1 uncultured Acidimicrobiaceae bacterium | reverse complement strand
GGCGGGCGCGGGCGCCGTCGCATACCTCTCAGTCGAGGGCCTATCCCGGGCCGCCGGCCTGCCCGCGGCGAGCAGGCGCTACACCGGCTCTCACGAGCGGGGGTCGTTCGATCCGGCCGCGATGCCGGCAACCTCGTGGATCAACGACACCGCACCCGTCTTCGACGAGTCGTATCGGCTGCGCATCGGAGATCGCTCGTTTGCCCTCGACGACCTGGTCGCCTACGACGACCGCCTGATCGCCACCCTGGACTGCACCAGCGGCTGGCACGCCACCCAGGAGTGGTCCGGTGTTAGCCTAGACCGGCTGCTCACCCCC
This sequence comes from uncultured Acidimicrobiaceae bacterium, assembly GCA_964421925.1. Taxonomy (GTDB): domain Bacteria; phylum Actinomycetota; class Acidimicrobiia; order Spongiisociales; family UBA5794; genus JACZST01. The sequence goes on along the minus strand of CAYQZO010000061.1, from coordinate 7,017 downwards.
AGCGGCGGCAGTGTCCGGGTGATCTCTGCCACCGGGTACGAGCGGCGTTTTCCGTTGAGCGGTCTCGATCGGCTGCTATTGGCGACGCGGGCCGGCGACCGGGCACTCTCTTCGGGACACGGGGCGCCGGTGCGGCTGGTGGCTCCGGGCCGGCGCGGCTTCTGGTGGGTCAAATGGGTCAGTGAAGTAGTGATCGACGACCGCCCCGCATGGTGGCAGCCGCCCTTCCCGCTGACCTAGCCGCCGGCGTCGATCTCACTCGGCGGCTGTGCGGCAGGGATGACGGGAAGCTGGCGAGGAGAACACAAGGCGCTCACGGCTCTTCGCGAGCTGCTTGCCGCGCCGCGAGCAGCTCGAGCAGTCGGTTGCTGTCGGCTTCGGTCCAACCGTCCGGCTGCGTCACTGCGATCCAGGATTGCGCGTTTTCCGTCAGCTTGTACAAGTGCCCGAACCCCTCAGGCACTGAGCCCGCCGCGGGTAAGTCGGCGGCGACCTGCCACATGGTGACGAGCGGCACCCACAGCATCTTGTCGGACACGTCCGGAGAGCGCTGCTCGTCGTCCCTGAGCCAGTCGGGCGCAGACAAGGCGAGCGACGGGTCGAAGAAGACCACCGGATCGGAGCCGTGCTGGAGATACACGAGCCTGGTCGGGCCCCACTCGGCGGTGGGGATGTCGAGGCCATACTCCTGAGAAGTGAAACGGACCGTGCGCCCGTCCTGATAGATGGGCATGTACGGCGCGCTTTCCTCATCCCGATCGGCCTCGAGTTGTGCGTGGAGCGGGTTGACGAACGGGGGTCCGACCATCAAGGCGCCGTCGATGGGCTCGTTGAGGATGTTGATCGACGTCAGGATCGACTCAACGCCGAACGATCCGAGCGACAGCCCATATAGGTAGAGCTCGGGGCGTGCTTCCTCGGGGAGCGTCAACCAGTAGGAATGGATGGTGCCGAAGACGATCTGGGAGGTCTGTTTGGTGATCTCCTGGTCGGCGAGGAGCGAGATCCAGCTCGGCAGGTAGGAGTACTGCACGCCGGCGATGGCGGTGTCGCCGTTGTGGATGAACTCGAGCGGGTCAACACCGTCTTCGTCGAGAAAGCCGGTCCCCGTTGTGGTGGCGACGATCAGCACCTCCCGATCGAATGCGCCGGTCCGGATCAGCTCGTCGAGCACCAGCTGAGCACGCTCCTCGATGGTGCGAGCCGATTTCAGCCCGGCGTAGACGCGGATGGGCACGATGGCACCACCGCCGCTGAACCCGTTGAGCTCGTCGATGGTCGGCCCAGAGGCGACGAAGTTGCGCCCCTGCCGCCCCAGGGTCTCCCACGACGACAGCGATGCCGGGCTCCCCGACCGCAGCTCGGAGGTGGGCTGGACGACCCCTTCGTTGGTCGCGGTGTCCCTAGTGGAGAACAGGGCGTTGGCCGTGGCGAAGAAGCCGTTCACCACGACGCCGGTGACCAGGAAGTAGAAGAAGAGGGCGAGGGCTGCCACCCCGATCGTCACCGACACCCGCCGGGGCAGCCTGCGGTCGAGCCAACCGGCCAGCCAGGCGAACAGCTTCCAGATCGACCGCGAGCTGATCAAGATCAACGCGGCGACGACCACGGTGAGGACGACGATCGGCAGCCACCGGAAGATCGAGGTGGACTCCATGCCGAAGACCGCGCGCACGTCGTTCTGCCAGCCCACGTGCTGCCAGATGAAGGAGAGCGTCACCAACGTCACGATCCCGACGAACACCCACACCGTGATCGTGCGCGCCCGCCCTGTAAGCGGTGGGATCCCCAGGTAGCGCCACACCCAGGCGCCGAAGGTCCCGATGCCGTAGCCGACCACGACGGTCACCCCGGAAACGAGGCCCTGGAACATGGCCGTCCTTGGCAACAGCGACGGGGACAGTGAGAAGGCGAAGAAGAGAGCGCCGACCACCATGCCGGGCCCCGAGAAACTCAAGGTGAGGATGGCCGGCAGCGTCCCTTCCGCGGAGGCACCGGTAGCGCCGACGGAGGAGCGCTCGTTGGGAGCGGTGTCGTCGGTCGTTTGCGGTTCGGCCACGAGGCGGGGGATTGTAGGCTCGGACCGGCGATCGCCAGGCGGCGCTCGAGGCCCGATCCAGTCCGGCGGGATCACTGCGGGGGTTAGGGTTGCCGGCCATGAGCCACCCCGACTGGACGGAGCCTACGCTGGACTCGCTGGCACCGTCCGGCTTGCTCACGGGGCGTCGGAACCGGACCAACGAGACCCAGGCAGGCTACGACCGGTGACGTCCGTCTCGATCGCAGCCGCCACCGATCATCTCGCCTCGGTCCACCCGCATGTAGCGCTGCTGCGCGAGCGGTACGGTCCGCTGCGGCTGGGACGTCGGCCCGGTGTCGACCGGCGGTTTCACTGGCTGGCGGAGTCCATCGCCTACCAGCAACTGGCGGGGAAGGCCGCAGCCACTATCTGGTCACGCGTGGAGGACGCCCTCGGCGGTGACGTCACCCCCACGTCGATCCTGGCCGTCGGCGAAGCGCCGCTGCGCGCCGCCGGCCTGTCCGGAAACAAGGCGGCGTCGCTTCTCGACATGGCGGAGCGCGCCGACCGGGGAGAACTCGACCTGGCCCGCGTGGGCCGGCTCGACGACGAGCAGGTGATCGACCACCTGGTGACCGTGCGGGGCGTCGGGCGCTGGACGGCAGAGATGTTCCTCATCTTCGCCCTCCGTCGTCTCGACGTGTGGCCCGTCGACGACTACGGGGTGCGCAAAGGCTACGCCGCGCTCTTCGATCACGCCGAGCCGCCGACTCCTCGTGACCTCGCTCCGCTCGGCGACCCGTACCGACCGTACCGCACCGTGGTGACGCTCTACTGCTGGCGAGCCGTCGACACCCCGCTCCCGGGCTGAGCGGACGCGCCCACAAACCTGCCGTCAAGACCGCGGGACGTACTTCCGATGAGTGGTTATGAGACGGCCAGGGCTCATCATCGTTGTGGCGTGCGCCCTCTTCGCCGCGGCGTGCGGCTCGGCTGAAGGCATCGATCCGGGCACGGCCCGCGTCGACACCACGCCGCTTCGGGTCGCCATCAGCACGCGGGTCGCCGCCTCCATGTCCGGCGGCTCCATGCCGCCGTCCTGTGTCGAGTCAGCGGCGGTCCAGGTTGCCGACATCCTGGTCGATGACCTCGGTGCGTCCGGTCTGGAAGCCTTTGGGGTGACCGCCGGGGATGCCTACGCCGTCTCCACCGACTCGTTCCTCGCCTGGCTCCCGGTCGCCACCCAGCAGCGAGTCATCGCCGCCGTCGCCGGCTGCTCCATCCTCACCGACCAGGCTTTCGAGAGCATCCCGGGGGTGCGCTCGGAGTCACTCGCCTGTCTGATCGACTGGGTTGAAGGCGCCGACCCATCATCGACCAGCGCCGACGCCGCATTCCGAACGGCACAGGGCGAGTGCCTCCTCGGCGAAGAGCAGGGAGCATTCGACGCCTGGATGAGCGCCAGGCTCATGCAATCCATGCCGGTCGTTCTCTCCCCGGTGGACTGCAGCGCGATCGAGACGGTGCCCATCTCGACGGCACTCGGATTCGACGTCGAGTACTTCGAGCACTCGCTGCTCGAAGTGAACGTCGAGCAGCCCGTCGGCTGCACCTTCGGCAACCCGGACGAGCCCGGACGCCCGTGGGTCCTGATCTACGTCGCCACTCAGGACTACCAGCGCCGCCTCTACCAGAGCTATCCACCGCTTGCCAGGGCGATTAGCGACTGGTCGACGCTTCCCGATCTGCTCGACGTCGCCGACGTCTATTTCGTCTCTCGAGGTTCCAGCGTCGAGCGCTACCCCGGTGCGCTCACCGCGGTGAACCAGGATGGAAGCACCACCGCGGCGGTGACCGTGGGCGACTACGTCCTCATGGTGTCGGCCGCTTCAGGCGATGCGCTCCACCCCTTGACCCGCGGTGCGCTCGCCGGAGCCGCCGAGGCGCTGGCGGCGACGCTCGCCCTCCACTGAACCTCACGCCGCGACGGCGCGAAAACGGGCCGGTTCGACCGGAGCGTCGATCACCCTCTGGATCGTCCGCTCCGGGGGTTGGAAATGAACCACCGTCGTCGACCCGGCACGTCGATCACGCGGATCCCGTCGCGCAGCGCGTCGACCGCGGTGAAAGACCTGGGCCGTCGAGCGGCGTCGCCGTCTGCAGCCAATCGCCGAAGCCGGCCTTCTTCCCTTCATCGGCGCGGAGCCCTACCGGCGCTCCTGGAGCGGACCGCTCCGACGCTCACGCGGGAAGCGTGCCCTCGGCTGCCGCGGTGAGCGCCGTTTCGAGACGGTCGAAGCGCTCCTGCGCCTCTTCGGGCGAATCTCCGACGCAGGTCACGCCGATCTGACCGGTCGTTGGCAGCGCGCTCAGCATGTGAAACACCGTCCCGACCTGGCGCGCCTGGTCGAAGTGGAGGCCCTCCATCAGTGCAATGTCGAGAACATCGCTGGGGAGCAGCCTGCGCAGGCAGGCCGCGTCGAAGTGATCGGAAGCAACGTAGAACTTGTGCTTGCCCGTGGGAGCCGTGAATAGTCCGCTTGCCGCGTCATAGGTCCCGTCGGTGAGGAACTGCAGGGTCAAAAACGGGTGGGTGGTCCCACCCTTGCGCAAGTTCACCTCGATGGCGTAAGGCACCCAAGGATCCGAGCCGCTTCTGGCCACGACGAAGTCGATGGCAAATCGGCCGATCACGCCGAGCTCGGCGAGTCGCCGCCCGACCTTGAGTGCGTCGGCGCTGATCATTGAGGCGTACCCGGGGTCGGCCGGGAACTTCGAGCCGAGAAAGACCTGACCGCTTTCCCCACCGAGCACCTGATCGTGGGTGGAGAGCAGCTCCAGCTCGCCGAGCGGCGTCACCCGCATCTGCACGCTCGGGCTTCGGATCTCGTCGGCAGCGATCATCTCCTCCACGACCCCACCCCCCTTCTCGAGCATGACGAAGAAGTCGGCGGGGCTCACTCCCGGAAACGCGATCGGGAGGACAGCGAGACGATCTCGAATCGCAGGGAGCTCAGCGGCATCGCCGGGAGGAGGTAGGCCCTCGACATCGATGACGGCGTTGCCGAAACCGGACACGCCCTCGTCGAGCTTGGCGACCACCGCCCCGATGCCCGGAGTCGCGGCGCGCAGGCTGGCGATCGCCGAGACGAGGTCGTCCTTGCTCTTCAGGCTTCGCCGGCCGGCCGGGTGGTTGATACCGACCTCCTCGAAGATGGCCCGACTCTGACTCTTGGTGCCGAGCGCGGCATCCTTCGGGTCGGGGCCGTACATGGGGATCCCGAGGCGCATCGCCAGTTCCCGGTCGGCCCACGTCGCCATGAAGGGCACCAGATGCGCCCGATCCGGATCGCCGATCAGCGATTTGATGCGCTCGATCAGCCGGGGACGCTCGAGGATCTTGTCCGTCAGCGGTCGGAACGTCGCCTCCATCGGCGAGAGCAGATCGAGCCGTCTTCGAGCATGGCTCGACAGGACCCCGGGCATGATGTCGAGGTAATAGTCGATCACGTCGGGGTGGATCGGCTGGCCCGTTACGTAGATCATGCGCGCCCGAGGTTGACGAAGGAGCAACAACAGGCACAGGTATCGCTCCTCGTAGGCCTGGAGCACGCTCGCCGGAAGCTCGAAGTCGATCTTTGCCGAGGGGACGACGACGATCGTCTGGGGCTCGTTGTTCAATTGCGTGAGCGAGCTCCACAGCGGAACGAGCTTCTGCTGCAAACGATCGTACGCAGCCTGGTCTCGAACGTCGACGGGCACTGAGGACCTCCTCCTCCCCATGACCGGTCCGCCCCGGCGGATCCGAGGACGCGGTTCCTGGCGATCGACGGAGCGAGGAACTGGGTCTCGCGGGGGCATGGGCATGGGTGGCTGTTCGAGATCCTACGCAACGCACAGCACGTGTGATCGAGCTCCGGGGGTGGGACTCGAACCCACAACAAACGGATTAACAGTCCGCTGCTCTGCCGATTGAGCTACCCCGGAGAGTCACCCGACGGGCGCCGGGCGAGTGGAGGATACCAGTGGCCATGCCTAGCCCCCGCTCGGTTCGGTCACCCTCGAGGTGTGGGACAATCGACCCATGAAGTTCATCCTCGGGGCAGTGTTGGGAGGCGCCGTCGGCTACGTCCTCGGCGCCCAGGCCGGCCGGGAGCGCTACGACCAGATCGTGGCCTCGGTGTCGGACATGGTCGGGCAGGACGTCGTCAAGCAAATCACCGACATGCTCGACCAGGGCGCGTCCGAGATGCGCAAGGCGGCGAGCGAGACCGCAGACGCGGCGTCCGACTTGGCCGACGACGCGATGGGCGGCGACGGAAGCGGCTCCTAAGCCCCTTCCAGATACCCCTCGAGCTTGCGTGCCCGCGCCGGCTGGCGCAGCTTGGCGAGCGCCTTGGTCTCGATCTGGCGGATCCGCTCCCTGGTGACGTCGAAGTGCTCACCGACCTCTTCCAGGGTGCGCACCTTCCCGTCGGCGAGGCCGAAGCGCATCACCACCACCTCGCGCTCCCGGTCGTTGAGGTCCTCCAAGGTGAGGCTCAGGTAGTTCTGCAGCAGGCGGAATGATGCCGCCTCGACCGGGATCTCGGCGTCCGGGTCCTCCACGAAATCGCCGAGGGTGGAATCGTCCTCCTCGCCGAGCGGGGTCTCGAGGGACACCGGGTCCTGGGCGATGCGGCGAAGCTCGGAGACCTTCTCCGGGTCGAGCTCCATCTCCTCGGCGACCTCCTCGATGGTCGGGTCCCGACCGAGCTCCTGCACCAGGGTGCGCTGGGCGCGAGCGAGCTTGTTGATGGTCTCCACCATGTGCACCGGCACCCGGATGGTGCGGGCCTGGTCGGCCAATGCCCGGGTCACCGCCTGGCGGATCCACCAGGTGGCATAGGTGGAGAACTTGAAGCCCTTGCGATAGTCGAACTTCTCCACGGCGCGGATCAGGCCGAGGTTGCCCTCCTGGATGAGGTCGATGAACTCGATCCCGTACTGGGAGCGGT
>CAYQZO010000060.1:0-8646 GCA_964421925.1 uncultured Acidimicrobiaceae bacterium | reverse complement strand
GCGCCTCGGGTCTCGTCCCGGATGCTGCGGTGGTCGTGACCACGGTGCGCTCCATGAAGTACCACTCGGGCAAGTACACGATCAAAGCCGGGCTCCCGCTCCCCGAGGAACTGCTCGCCGAGAATCCCGACGACGTTGCCGAAGGCGCCGCCAACCTGCGCCATCACATCGGGATCGTCCGCCGCCACGGGGTCACCCCGGTGGTGGCGATCAACGGCTTCCCCACCGATCATCCATCCGAGCACCAGGTCATCGCCGACGTCGCCGAGGAGGAGGGGGTGCGGTGGGCGGTAACCCAGCCCCACACCGAAGGCGGCCCCGGCATGGTTGATCTCGCTCAGGCGGTGGAAGAGGCCGCCAAGGAGGGGTCCGACTTTGCCCTCCTCTATCCCGACGAGATGCCGCTGCGGGACAAGATCACCACCATCGCCACCGAGGTGTACGGGGCCGCCGGGGTGAAGCTCGACGCTCGAGCCGACCGGGAGATCACCCGCTACGAGGAGGCCGGGTGGGGCCATCTGCCCATCTGCATGGCCAAGACCCAGTACTCGCTGTCCGACACCGCGTCGGTGCTCGGCGCCCCCACCGGGTGGATCCTGCGCATCCCCGAGGTGCAGGCTTCGGTCGGTGCCGGGTTCATCCTGCCCCTCACCGGCCTCATCAGCCGGATGCCCGGTCTCGGCGCCAACCCCGCCGCCCACGGGGTCGACATCAACGAGGACGGCGAGGTGGTCGGGCTCTCGTGAGTGGCGAGTCGAAGGTGGTCAACCTGAACGAGAAGTTTGGGGCGTTCGACGACCGATGGTCGCCCAAGATCGTGGCCGCGATCAACGACCTCCACCTCAAGGTGGTCAAGGTAGAAGGCGAGTTCGTGTGGCACGACCACCCGGACACGGACGAGTTCTTCCTGGTCCGCTCCGGCCGCCTCACCATCCAGCTCGAGGGCAGGCCCGATGTTGCGCTCGGTCCCGGTGACCTGTTCGTCGTACCTCGCGGTGTGCGGCACCGCCCGGTCTCCGAAGGGGTGTGCGAGCTGCTGCTGTTGGAGCCGGCGGGCGTGGTGAACACGGGTGACGCCCGTGGCGAGCTCACCGCGCCGGGCGACGAGTGGATCTGAGGGGGGTCAGGAGCCGATGACCCGAGCCAGCTCCTCGTCGGTGAGGCAGTCGTTCATGAGATCGAATACGACGCCGACGAAGGTTGGGTCCGGGTTGTCGAACGGGTCGGGAGAATCATCGTCGCCCAACATGGCAGCGACCATGCTCGTCCGGAACGCCTCGAGCTCGATCAGCCCTTCGATGAAGCACTCGGCCGACTCCAGGCTGACGCCCATCTCGGGTGCCATCGCCTCCGCCAGGGCGCCGGCGAGGTCGATGCAGTCGCTGATCCCGTCGTAGACGTCGCCCGCCGACTCGTCGGGGATGTCGGTGTCCTGGAACGGGTCGGTCACCGCGCCGGAGCGCACCGCCTCGGCGGTGACGCCGGCCTCGGTCAACGTGTCGTAGCCGATGGCGTCGACGAAGGCGTGGCCCATGCAGTCGGCATCGGCGCGCTCGAACTCGAACGGGACGTCCTCGTCGCCCTGCGACTCCTCCCAGATCTTCTCACCGATCGCCTCGGCGAGCTCGTCGGCCTCGGCGTTGCTGCCACCGCACGCGGCCACGATCAGGGACAATCCAATTACTGCTATCAGCGTCTTCATGGCATCACCTCGGCCCGGACTGTAGGCGCACCGGGGCCGGTTCAGCGACTTGCCACCCACTCCTCGACGGTGCTCACGGCGAACGCGGTGCACTTGCTCACCGCCGGGTTGGCGGCACACGCGTCCTCGAGCTCCGTCGGGTAGTTGGCCTCGAGCCACAGCCCGTAGGCCTCGAACACCTCCACGATCCCGGGGCCGAAGCTGAACCCCCGAAACGCGGTGATCGTTCCGTCGCCGATTTCGGCTTCGACACTCAACAAGCCTCGTTCAAGCTCCGGGATGGCGTCGATCCAGAGGTCACGGAAGGTCAGGTCGCAGGCGGCGAGGACCCCTGCGGAGGCGCACTCCACCGCCATGTCGTGGGCCTGGTAGGGCCCGTTGCCGTCGACGAAGTCGTCGGTGGTGGCGCCCCAGCCGACCCAGGGTGCGTCAGGGGCGACGAGCTCAGCCGCGCCGTCGACGTCACCCAGGGAGGCGCGGACCAGCCAGGCGGCGAGCACCTCTTCCGGGGATGACGACGCGTCGATCTCATCAGGGACCGTCGTCTCGTCGAAGGTCACCGTGCTCCGTGGCTCCACCGCAGCACCCGAGATGGTCTCCAGGAAGTGGGCGTAGAAGCCGTCTGGATCGGGCACGCCGTTCGCCAGCACAATGCTCGCACCCCCCGGGTCGCGACGCGTGGCCCCGTCGGCGGCGACCAGCGCCGTCTCCTCGGTGGTGACGATGTCCTCGCCGGCGGCGACCACCGCCGCCAGCTCGTCCCACAGATGGAAGAACCCGCTGGTGACGGCGGGGAACAGCCGGACCAGCGTGGTGAGATAGGCCACGGCATCGCTCTGCGTGGCGGCTTCCAGATCGCCGCGCCACAGCTTGGGGACCGGCACGTCGTTGGTGGCGTCAAGCGGCACGAGGGTGACGGGAGCGCCGGAGGAGAGCACCGCGGCGGTGGCGTCCGGGTCGATCCACAGGTTCCACTCGGCGCCGGTGCCGGACACGTTGCCCGGAGCGTCGACGGCGCCACCCATGATCACCAGCTCGCCGAGTTGGCCGACGACGTCGGGCGAGCGCTCGAAGGCCCTGGCTACGTTGGTGAGCGGGGCCACCGCGTACAACGTGACCGGGGCTTCGGAGCCGGTGACCGTGTCGGCGATGACCTCGTGGGCGGGGCGGGGATCGGCGGTGCCGATGGGCTCCGGCAGCCCGAAGGCGAGGTTCTCGTGGCCGGCGAGGAACTCCCCGGGCCACGACCGTGCTCCTTCGGGCATCTCCGGGTCGCAGGCCACGGGTACGTCGTCCCTGTCGAACATGGCCAAGATGCCGAGGGTGACCTCGACGCCGAGGTCGCACCCGGCCTCGCCGGTCACCGGAAGCGTGATGGCCAGCACGTCGACGTCGGGGCGGGAGAGCAGGTAGAGGAGCGCACCGACGTCGGAGACGGTGGGGCTGTAGTCCACGACGATCGCCATCGGGCCTTCTCTCGCTGCAGTCCCGGTGGTGGTCGGCACCGGCCCCGGCGGGACGGTCGTGGTCGTTTCGGGGGTGGAGCAGGCCGCGGCGACGACTGCGGTGGCGGCGAGAAGGGCGGCAAGGCGACGGGGCATGGACGAGACCTTATCGGCGCTCTCTACACTCGCCGCCGATGGCCGACGAGAAGACCACCGATCCGTGGCGATTGCGGCCAAGCGTCGGGCTCGGGATCCTCGCCGTGCTCGCCGTGCTCGGGACGCTGCTCCTCGGCTGGCTCGGGTCGCTTCCCGAAGAGCCGGACCACGAAGTGGGCCGCACCGTCTTCGGCAACATCCCGGATCTGGTGGTGGCGCTCTTCTACTTCACGGTTGCGACGTTCCTCGGCGTGGCCGTGTACCTGTTCGCCCAACGGGCTCGCAGCTTGGAACGGGGCGCCTGGGAGTCGCGCTCGGGTGCGTGGCGGGAGCGAGCCAACCGGCTTGCCGGGGCGGTCGCCATGCGCACCGTCGTGGAGGATCGGTCCGCGGGTTTGATGCACAGCCTCATCTATTGGGGCTTCGTGGTCCTGTTCCTGGGGACCGTCACACTCGAGCTGGATCACCTGGCCCCGAGCAACCTCAAGTTCCTCCACGGCTGGTTCTACGAGGGTTACTCGACGGTGCTCGACCTGGCCGGGATGGTGTTCCTCGCCGGGCTGGCATGGGCGGCGGTACGTCGCTACGGCCAGCGGCCATGGCGGATCCGCACCAAGACCAGACCCGAGGATGCCTGGATCCTGCTGATCCTGGCGCTCATCGGGATCACCGGTCTGCTCACCGAGGCCGCCCGGATCTCCCTCGAGGGCAGGCCGTCGTTCGAGGCGTGGTCGTTCGTCGGCTACCCGCTCAGTTACCTGATCCCGCAAGACTCAGCCTCGACGATCCACCAGACGCTGTGGATCGTCCACGTGGCCGCCTTCCTCGCCTTCCTGGTGATGCTCCCCGCCACCAAGCTGCGGCACATGTTCACCACCCCGGTCAACCTGGCGCTGCTCCCCCGCGACCGGCCCAAGGGCGCGATGCGGGAGATGCCCAACCTCCTCGAGGCCACCGACATCGAGACGGTCGGTGCCTCCCGGGTGGAGGACTTCACGTGGAAGCAGCTCTTCGACACCGATGCCTGCACCATCTGCGGGCGCTGCACCGACGTGTGCCCGGCCAACCAGACGGGCAAGCCGCTCGATCCTCGCGAGATCGTCCTCAAGCTCGGCCAGGTTGCCGCGGACACCTACGGCATCTCCCCGCCGGTGGGTGTCGATGCCGCGCTCACCGTCTCCTCCGATCTGGTCTTCGAGCGGATCACGCCCGAGGAGCTGTGGGCGTGCACCACCTGCCGCGCCTGTGACGAGGCCTGCCACGCCGGTCTCGAGATCGTGGACAAGATCCTGGACATGCGCCGGCACCTGTCGCTGATGGAGGCCGAGTTCCCCACCGAGCTGGGCAGGACGTACGTGAGCTTGGAGAATTCGTCCAATGTCTACGGGGTCGACCAGTCCCGCCGGGGCGACTGGCGGGATGAGCTCGACTTCGAGGTCAAGATGCTCGGCGAGCCCGGGGTCACCGCCGAGTACCTCTACTGGGTGGGCTGCGCCGGATCCTTCGACGACCGTAATCGCAAGGTGACGCTGGCGACTGCACGGCTGCTGCACGATGCCGGGATCGACTTCGCCATCCTGGGTCCGAGGGAGCTGTGCACCGGCGATCCGGCGCGACGCACCGGCAACGAGTACGTCTTCCAGGGGCTCGCCCTGCAGAACATCCAGACCCTGAACGACCTCGGTGTGGACAAGGTGATCACCCAGTGCCCGCACTGCTTCAACACGCTGGGCAACGAGTATCCCCAATTCGGCGGCGACTACGAGGTGATCCACCACTCCCAGCTGCTGACGACCCTGGTCGCCGACGGCAAGCTGACCCCGAAGGCGAATGGACAGAGCGTCACCTTCCACGACCCCTGCTACCTGGGCAGGCACAACGACGTCTACGTGGCGCCCCGCGACGTCGTCGACGCCGTCGGAACCCGCATCGAGATGCCCCGAAACGGGACCGGGGCGTTCTGCTGTGGGGCGGGCGGCGGCAAGATGTGGTACGAGGAGAGCACCGGCAAGCGGGTCAACCTGGAGCGCACCGAGGAAGCGGTGGAGACGGGCGCCGACGTCATCGCCACCGGCTGCCCCTTCTGCTACATCATGATCGACGACGGGGTCAAGGAGCTCGGCGTCGACGAGCAGGTGCTGGTCAAGGATCTGTCCATGCTGCTGGTCGATGCGTCGGGTGACCCCGACGGGCTGGAGTGACTTACTGGACGGTGACCATCCTGGTCGGGATCGCCATTGCGATCGGCGTCGCAGGCGTCGTCGTGCCGCTCCTCCCCGGCATCTGGCTGATCTGGGGCGCCGCCCTCGTCTACGGGCTCGCCACCGGCTTCACCGGATGGGCCTGGATCGCCATGGCGATCATCACCGTGCTCGCGGGGATCGGCACCGCCGCGGTCATCTACCTCCCCGCCAGGAAGACGACTGAGATCGGGATCTCCCGCGGCGGCCAGCTGCTCATCGCCGGTTTCTCCGTCGCCGGCTTCTTCATCGTCCCCATCGTCGGCGCCTTCCTGGGCCTGGCCGTAGGCACGCTCGTGGTGTCGATGGCGATGGAGCGGAACGTGACCGACGCCTTCGCCACCGCGTGGGTGGCGATGTGGGAGATGCTGAAGGGCGCTGCCATCCAGCTGGCCGTCGCCCTGGCCATGGCCTTCGTCTGGGGAGCGTGGGCGTTCACGGTGCTGGAGGCCTTGGTTCTGCAGCAAGGGTGAGCGCTGCGGCCAGGCCCAGGGCGGCTGCGACCAGCAACATCGGCCCGGCGTAGGAGCCGGTCGTGTCCCGGAGCACGCCGATGAGCAGCGGGCCGACGGATGCGATGGTGGCCACGATCGTCCACTGCGTCCCGAGGATCCGGCCGTACTGGGCTCCGGAGTACCAGCGGCTCATCACCACCGCTCGCATCGGGGTCAGCGCCCCGAAGGTGATGCCGAACACGATGAAGTGTGCGCCCATCTGCCAGGTGGAGGCCGCGGTGGCGGCGAGCACGACGGAGGCACCCATCACCGCGGTCACCACGGTTGCGACCAGCACCGGACGGATCCGGGTCGACGCGTTGGGTGCGATCCATCGCCCGGGAAGGCTCACCAGCCCGGCGAGCGCCGCCCACCAGGCAACGGTGGTGACCGCAAAGCCCGCCTCCTCGAACACGGCGATCCGGTGCAGGATCATCGCCTGCACCGATCCGAGGATCAGCAGCACGGCCGCCGTGTACAGGGCGAACCTGCGGTCGGCGAACAGTTTGGCCGGACGCGCGTGCTCCTTGGCGCGATGGGGGAGGTGATCGCGCGGTCGATGGCGTGGGAACAGCAGGCCGGTGATGATCATGCCGGTGGCCAGCAGGAGGGCGGCGAGCACGGCGGCGGTCGCTCTCCACCCGACGCCGACAACAAGCGCTCCGGTGAGGGGAAGGAAGACCGGACCCGCCAGGCCGCCGATAACGGTGAGCAGGGCCAGGGAGCGGGCGCTCCCCGTCAGGCCGAACCACTGGTCGACGGCGACGTAGGCCGGCTCGTAGAAGGTCATGGCGCCGGCGGGGCCGATGAGGAGCCAGGAGGCGAGCAGAACCTGCCATCCCGCCTGGGAGGCGGAGAGCGCGAGCAGGCCGGCGGCGCCGACGACCGTGCCCAGCGCCATGATGCCGCGGACGCCCCGTCGATCGACGTGGCGCCCGATGAGGAAGGCGAGGGCGCCGCCGACGAGCAAGGCGCCGGTCCAGGCCGCGGAGAGCAGCGAGATGGAGAACTCGGCACCGGCCGCCTCCTCGGTGACGAACACCGAATAGGCGTAGAACAGGGTGCCGAAGGCCACCATCACCAGCACGGCCAACGAGACGAGGTGCAGCCGATCCGGTGCGGTTTCCGTTCTTGCGGACATCAGGGCCAAATAGTCCCCCTATGTCCGCAAGAACGGAGGGGTTTACCCCTTGGCGTCACACCAGGCCTCGATCACCGCCTCCAGATCCGCCCGGTTGGCGTCGAGGTCGCCGTAATCGCTGAAGCGCATGGTGCGCACCAGCTTGCCGTCACCCTCGAGGCGGGCGTGGTCGCCGGGGATCTCAGCGCCGCGGTGGAACATCAGGCTGACGAAGTTCTTGGCGCCGAGGGTGAAGCTGACGATGTTCCCCTTGTAGGCGAAGGTGGGGGTCTTCCACTTGATCGACTCCTCCACCCGATCGTCCGCACCGAGGATGATGTCGCGGGCCAGCTGCAGGGAGTCCACGAGCGGGTTGTCCTGCTGTCCGGCGAACCAGGCGTCGACGTCGGGGTTGGGTCCAGCCACGCGCCAAGCGTAGCGACGCCCCCCTATCGTCATGAGATGCGCATCGGATACCAGGGAGAAGCGGGCTCGTACAGCCACCGGGCGGTGACCGAGGTCGAGCCGGAAGCCGATCCGATTGGCCACCCGACGTTCGCCGCCGCCTTCGCTGCTCTCGAGTCGGGCGACGTCGACCGTCTCGTCGTACCGGTGGAGAACTCGACCACCGGCAGCGTGCTGCCCGTCCTCGACCGTCTCCCGGGAGACGACGAGCACCGGCCCTTCGCCATCGTGCAGGAACACCTCGTGGAGATCCGCCACGCCATCGTCGGGTTGCCGGGCGCCTCCCTGGACCAGGTTCGGGAGGTGCGGTCCCATCCCGAGGCGCTCGCTCAGGCCGAATACCACCTCACCGAGCTCGGGTTGGCCGAGGCGCCCCGGCACGACACGGCCGGCGCGGTCCGGGAGGTTGCCGAGGCCGCCGACCCGGGCATCGCCGCGCTTGCTCCGCCGTGGACCGCCGAGCAGTGGGGGCTCGAGGTGCTCGCCGACCGGGTGACGGACCGCGACCACAACACCACCCGCTTCGTCGTGCTGGCGCCCGGCAAGCCCCAGGTCGACCCCGACGACGACAAGACGACGATCGTGTTCACGACCGCCCATCGACCCGGCGCACTCGCCCTCGTCCTCACCGAGCTCGGGCTGCGCGGCGCCAACCTCACCCGCATCGAGTCCCGTCCGGCCGACCAGGCCTGGACCTACCGGTTCTTCGTCGATCTCGTCCACGACCCCGGCCCGGAGGGGCTCGCCCGGGTGATCGACCCGCCGCCGGCCACGTGCGACGAGCTCCGGGTCCTGGGCAGCTACCGGGCGGTGAACGGGTAGCGCGAGCGCCATCGGGTAGCGTGGCTTCCTGGAGGTGATGCAGTGCCCACCAGCACCGCGAGCTTCGGCGCGGGAAAGCGGGAGAGCCACGACGCGTCGGCGTACTACGCCCGCCGAATGACCAGGGCGCCCGAGGTCGGCGATGTCGGCGCGGTCGCCGACCCACCGGCCAACGTGCTCGACAAGGTCTTCGTCCAGTCCT
>CAYQZO010000059.1:0-8649 GCA_964421925.1 uncultured Acidimicrobiaceae bacterium | reverse complement strand
AAAGACACCGCGAGCTTGGAGAGCATGCTCGGGGCGATCTCGCCCGTGTAGGCGCCCTCGTCCTCCCAATGCACGTCCTGGGCGCCGAGGCCGATGAGCAGGTGGTCGGCCTCGATGACGGTCTGGGCGGATCGCAGCGAGGTGAACGGGGGGCACACCACGACGTCGACCCGTGCGTAATCGGCGGGCTCCAGCCGGTAGCTCAGCTTCTGCACCATCTGGATGGTCTCCAGGTGGTTGGCGTGCATCTTCCAATTCCCGACGATCAGGTCCTTGCGCATCTCAGCTGCTCCATTTCTCGAGCGCGGCGATCCCGGGCAGCGGAGCCCCTTCGAGGAGGGCGAGCCCCGCTCCCCCACCCGTCGACAGATGGTCCACGTCGTCCTGGACGCCGAGCATTCGCAGCGCGGCCACGGAGTCACCCCCACCCACCACGGTATACCCGTTGCTCGACGCGGCGGCTGCCGCCACCCCGGCGGTGCCCGCCCGGAACGCTTCCCACTCGAACACCCCCATCGGACCGTTCCAGAAGACCCGCTCCGCTTCTTCAACGACGGCGCGGTATCGATCGGTGGCGGCCGGCCCGATGTCGAGCCCGATCGTTCCGTCGGGGATCGCCGTGCCCGGCACCACCCGGTGCTCGGTGTCCGCGGCGAAGGACTCGCCGACGACGACATCTTCGGGAAGCACCACCTTCGCCCCGTGAGGCCCCTCCAACACGTCGCGCACCGCGTCGATCATGGGTGCGTCGACAAGCGAGTCACCCACCTCGTAGCCGCCGGCGGCGAGGAGCGTGAAGCACATCCCGCCTCCCACCAGCATCAGATCCACGTCGGGGAGGAGCCGCTCGATGACGCCGAGCTTGTCGGCAACCTTGGCCCCTCCCATCACCACCACATAGGGGCGGGAGGTGCCGGAAAGCAGCCGGTCGAAGGCAGTCACTTCGGCGGCGAGCAGGATGCCCGCCGCCGAGGGGAGCCGCTCGGCGACTCCCACGTTGGAAGCGTGGCTGCGGTGGGCGGTGCCGAACGCGTCGTTGACGAAGGTGTCGGCAAGCGCGGCAAGGCCGTCGGCCACAGCCGGGTCGTTGCTGGTCTCACCCGGCTCGAAACGCGTGTTCTCCAGCACGATCACGGCGCCGGCGGGAGCTTCGTCGATGGCGGCCTGGGCGTCGGGCCCGATCACCGCCGGTGCCTGCACAGCCGGGAAGCCGCCGAGCTCGGCGAGACGCTCAGTGACCGGGCGCATGCTCAGGTCGGGATCTACGCCGGAAGGTCGGCCGAGGTGGCTGCACACGATCACACGCGCCTCCCGGCCGAGCAGCGCTTGGATGGTGTCGAGGCTCTTCGCGATCCGGAAGTCGTCGAGCACCACGCCGTCCCGGGTCGGGACGTTGAGGTCCGAGCGGACCAGGACGCGCCCTCCGGCAACGGAGAGATCGTCCAGGGTGGGGAGCGCCATCGTCAGGCGAGGCGCCGAACCAGATCGACCAACCGCGTCGAGTACCCCATCTCGTTGTCGTACCACCCGAAGACCTTCACCAGGTCCTGGTTGATCATCGTCGACTCGGCATCGAAGATCACGGAGTGCGGGTCGCCGATGATGTCGGTGGACACCAGGGGCTCTTCGGTGTAGCGCACGATGCCCTTCATGGAACCCTCAGCGGCCCCGCGGAAAGCATCGTTGACCGCCTCGACGGTGACATCGGATGCCTCGACCGAGACCATCAGGTCGGTGATCGATCCGTCGGGAACGGGGACCCGGAGGGCGGTGGCTTCCAGCTTCCCCGCCAGGTGGGGAAGCACCTTCCCCACTGCGCTCGCCGCGCCGGTCGAGGTGGGGATGATGTTCATGGCGGCGGCGCGGGCCCGGCGCTTGTCCTTGTGCACCAGGTCCAGGATGCTCTGGTCGTTGGTGTAGGCGTGCACCGTGGTGAACATCCCGCGGGCCACCCCGAAGGCATCGTCGAGCACCTTCACCATCGGCGCCACACAGTTGGTGGTGCACGAGGCATTCGAGATGATCTTGTGTGTGCCCGGTTCGAGCCCGTCGTCGTTGACCCCGAGCACGACGGAGAAGTCGGGGTCCCCCATCGGCGCCGACACCACCACCCAGGACGCCCCGGCCTCGAGGTGCTTGGAAGCGGTCTCGTGGGTGCGGAAGACCCCGGTCGACTCGACGACGATGTCGACACCGAGCTCCTCCCAGGGCAGGGCCGCCGGGTCGCGCTCGGACAGGACCCGGAAGCGGTCTCCGTCGACGACGAGGTGCTCACCGTCGAGTTGCACCGACCCCGGATAGGTGCCGTGCACGGAGTCGTGCTTGAAGAGGTAGGCGAGCGTCTCGGGATCGGAGAGATCGTTGATCGCCACGACATCGATGCTCGACCCGTTACCCGCCTTCGCCGCTCTGAGGAAGTTGCGGCCGATGCGGCCGAAACCGTTGATTGCCACGCGCATGAAAGGGCCCTTTCCTAGGTTTCAACGAGCTCCCTGAGCACCCCGGCGAGCAGCGATGGATCGTGGCTGGGACGCTCCGCATCACGATCGAGGAGGTCTGCCATGATCAGGTCTGCGCCATAGGTGGCAATCGTCTCCGCGTCGACCGCCAGCTGCTCAAGTGGCGGCTCGGCGGAAACCGGGAACTCGTTGGCGACGATAGCAGCGGGAGGACGCACTCCGGTCAGGTGGAGCAGTGCTTCGAGATGGTCGGCGGCGTCCATGCCGAGGGTCTCCCCGTCCTGGGTGACGATGTTGGTCACGTAGACGAGTTGCGCCTCTGAGTCGTTGATCGCGTCCGTGATCCCGGGCACCACCATGGCCGCGATCACCGAGGTGTACAGGCTGCCAGGACCGAGCACGATCTGGTCGGCTGCAGCGATGACCCGCAGCGCCGATTCGCTCGGCGCGGCGTCGGCGGGAACGACCGAAAGGTGCTCGACCGTCCCCCGGGCGAGAGCGATGTTCACCTGACCACTGAGCACCTCGCCGTCGATGCTCGCCTCCAGACCGAGGTGGAGCGGCGAGGCCGGTATCACGGAGCCCTGGGCGCCGAGCAGGTGCTCTGATGAGCGCAGGGCCCGTTCGAAGGATCCCTCGATGTCGGCGAGCGCGGCGATGATCAGGTTGCCCAAGGAGTGCCCCTCCACGTCCGCGCCGGTGAAGCGGTGCTCGAACAGCTGTCGCCACACCGACTCCTCCGGGGTCAGCGCGATCAGGCACTTGCGGATGTCGCCGGGGGGCGGGATGTCGAGGCCGGAGGCCAGCCGGCCTGACGATCCCCCGTCGTCGGCCACGGTGACGACGGCATCGACCGAGCCCGCGTAGCCGCGGATGGCGGCAAGCGCTCTTGCCAGGCCCTTGCCGCCCCCGATCGCCACCACTCTCGGACCCTGGTCGTCGAGGTCGAGCGCCTCGAGGAGCGCTTCGGTCTCAGTGTTGATGCGCATCGTCGTAGGCCAGCCCGGCATCGCGATGATGCACGGTGGTCTCGACCCCCTCGGATCGGAGGTAGTCGGCGATGGCGTCGGCGATCACCACCGAGCGATGCCGCCCGCCGGTGCAGCCCACGCCGATGGTGAGATACGACTTCCCCTCTTGCTGATACTTCGGGATGAGGAAGTCGAGCAGGGAGGCCACCTGCTCGACGAACTCCCCCGCTTCCGGGTGGGAGAACACGTACTCGCGCACCGACTCGTCGCGACCGTCCCGGTCCCGGAGCTCGAGCACCCAGTGCGGGTTGGGGAGGAAGCGGACGTCGAAGAGGAGGTCGATGACCCGGGGCACACCGACCTTGAACCCAAAGGAGGTGACGTCGACCTGGAGATTGCCTTCGGGCAGGCCGCGGGCGAAGGCATTGCGCAGGCGGTCGCCGAGCTCGTGAACGTTGAGGTCGGTGGTGTCGGCGATGACGTCGCTGATCCCTCGCACCTCGACGAGGGCGGAACGCTCGCTTCCGATGGACTCGCCGAGGGTTGCGCCCGGAACGGGATGGGGGCGGCGGTTCTCCTCGTAGCGGCGGATGAGCGTGCGGTCCGCCGAGTCGAGATAGAGCACGGTGGTGCGCAGGCCTCGTTCGCGGAGCACGGTGATCGCCTTGGCCAGCTCGTCCGCGGTCACGCCTCCCCGGGTGTCCACGACGACGGCGAACCGGTCCCGGGCGCCGCTCCCCACCCCCGAGCGGTCGACGACGTCGACGATGAGATCGGCGGGCAGGTTGTCGATGACGTAGTAGCCGAGGTCCTCGAGAACGGTGGCTGCCGTCGACCGCCCGGCACCGGACATGCCGGTGACGACGACCACGTGCGGCTCCTGGATGTCTGGATCCTCAGTCATGATCTTGCTGGTAGCTGGTCGCTGGCAGCTGGTTGCTACTCATGCAACGTCTCCCACAGGTTCTCCGCAACCCTATCCGGCACCACACCCGCCAACTCGGCTTTCGATGCAGCCCTGATCCCCTTCAACGAGCCGAACTCGCGCACGAGCGCCTTCTTGCGCGCCGGGCCGATCCCATCCACCTCGTCGAGTATGGAGTCGATCATCCGCTTGGTGCGCAGCTTGCGGTGGTAGGTGACGGCGAAGCGGTGCGCTTCGTCCCTGACCCGTTGCAGCAGGTATAACGACTCCCGGCCCTTCTCGATCGAGAGCGGCTCGGATCGGTCCGGCAGATAGACCTCCTCGAGCCGTTTGGCCAATCCGACCGCCGGGATGTCGAGGTGGAGCTCGTCGAGCACCGCGGTGGCGCGACCGAGCTGGCCGGCTCCGCCATCCACGACGACGAGCGACGGTGGGTAGGCGAACTTCCCCCGGTCTTCGGGGGAGCTCCTCCGGTCGGCGAGGTATGCCGTGAAGCGGCGCCGCAGCATCTCCTCCATGGCGGCGAAGTCGTCCTGGCCCTTCACCTCCTTGATCTTGAATCGTCGGTAATCGGCCTTGCGGGGAAGGCCGTCTTCGAAGACCACCATCGATCCGACCGTGTCCCGTCCCTGAATCGTGGAGATGTCGTAGCACTCGATGCGCAACGGCGGCTCGGGGAGCCCGAGCACCTCCTGGAGGTCGTTGAGGGCCCTCGCCCTCGCGTTGTGGTCGGCGTGGCGGCGCATCCGGTGGCGGCGGAATTCTTCCTCGGCGTTCTCGATCGCCGTTTCCAGGATTCGTCGCTTGCCGCCTCTCTTGGGGACCCGGAGCGACACCGACGATTGGCGGCGTTCGCCGAGCCAGGCCTGCCACATCTCGACGTCTTCCGGGAGCTCCTGGACGAGCACCGCCGGCGGTGGGAGCTCCGATCCGTACAACTGGATGAGCAGGATGCCGATCAGGTCCGGGGTGCTCACCTCTTCTACCCGGTCGACGACGGTCGTCTTGCGGCCGACCACTCTGCCCCGGCGCACGTTGAACACGGTGAGGACGGCCTCGAGCTCGTCGAGCGCCAGCCCGATGACGTCGAAGTCCTCCCGTCGCTCGCTAACGAGCTCCTGGCGCTCCATCGCCCGGCGCACCGCAGCGAGCCGGTCCCGCAGCCGGGCCGCCTGCTCGTACTCCCTGGCATCCGACGCCGCCCTCATGTCGGCCTCCAGGCGGTCGACGACGCTGCCGGTGTCGCCGGCGAGGAAGTCGGCGAGCCCTTCCACGTGGTCGGCATAGGTGTCGGGGTCCACCGCCCCGATGCACGGTGCCGAGCACTTCTCGATGTGGGCGAGGAGACACGGCCTTCCCGCCGCCTCGTGGCGCCGGTACTTGCCGTTGGAGCAGGTGCGCACCGGGAAGGTGCGCAACAGCAGATCGAGCGTCTGTCGAATGGAGTAGGCGCGGGCGTATGGTCCGAAGTAGCGGACCCCCTTGCGCTTCCTGCCCCGCATCACCACGGCCCGGGGCCATTCCTCGTCGGTGGTGATGGCGAGGTAGGGAAAGCTCTTGTCGTCGCGGAGCCGGATGTTGAATCGCGGCTGGTGTTCCTGGACCAGAGAGAACTCGAGCATGATGGCGGCCACGTCGCTCGCGGTGACGATCCACTCCACGCTGTCCGCCGCCTCCGTCATCGCCCGCGTCTTCACCGGGAGGTCGGGAGCGAAGTAGTTGGCGATCCGTTTGCGCAGGGAGAGGGCCTTGCCCACGTACAGCACCTCGCCGTGCCGGTCGCGGAACAGATAGACGCCGGGTGAGTCCGGGATCTCGGCGGGAGGGGGCCGTTCCACCATGACCGTGAGGATATCCCTCCACGTTCTTGCGTATACCTGGGCCATATGTGGCCGCTCCGTACGCGAGAACGGTCAGGGAGTCCTCCAGCGGGCCCCGAGATATCGGGGAATGCCCTCCTGGCCGGCGTACCCGGGGTGGCGGGCGATGGTCGCCGCACCGAGCGGTGCTTCGACGAGCGTCTCGAGCGTCCAGCCGGCACGTGCTGCCGCCGAGAGCAGCGCTGCGGTGGTCCGGTGGTAGAAGCGCACGACCTCACCGCCGGCCGGCTGCAATGAGGATCCGTCGTTCAGGTACTCACCCCACCTCCACAACACCTCCCCATCGACGTCGGCGATGGGACTGGAGCCGGGGGCGGTGAATGCCGGGTGGTTGATCACGACCACGAGCGACCCGTTGGGACGGGTCACCCGCCGTGCCTCGGCGAAGAACCGCCCGGCATCGGCGATCAGGTCGAGCACGAATACCGAGACGACGGTGTCGACCGCGTCGGTTCGCAGCCAACCGAGCTCGGGGAGGGATGAGCACACCACGGGTGCGATGCGGAGCGCATCGGCGAGCAGCGCGAGCGAGCGATCACACCCGAACCGGCGTCCGGACAGACGCTGCAGCCATTGGCCCTCGCCGCACCCGAGCTCGACGAGCTCGCCGGTCTCGGCGGGGAGCAGCTCCTCGAGCAGCGGCCACACGTCCTCCCGGTAGGAGCCATCCTCGACGACCTGCTCGCGCCACCAGGCGGCGACCCCATCCCAGTTCTCCACCGCTTCAGCCATGGGCGGTTCGCTCCGAAACCTGTAGCGTGACCCCGCCTATGCAAGCACAGGCATCCCGCTGGCCGTTCTGGTTCCTGGTCGCCACCCTGGGCTCCTTCCTGCTGGTGTCGATCCCGGTTGCCTTTGGCCATCCCACGGTGCTCACCGGTGATCCACGCATCTACGGAGAGCTGATGGAGAAGCTGTTCTCGGGTCAGATCCCCTACGTCGACTTCGCCTACGAGCACCTCCCCCTCGCCATCGTGCCCATGGCGGCGGCCCACCTGCTCTCCGTCGTCACCGGGCTGCCGTTCGTCTACCCGTTCATGGTGCTGATGCTCGCCATGGTGTTCGCCACCGGCGTCCTGGTGGTGCGGCTCGGCGACGAGCTCGGTCTCGGCGACGTCGGCCTGCGCTGGGTGGTGATGGTGACCCCCATGCTCCTCATCATCCCGTACCGGATCGACGCGCTGTCCGTTCTCCTCGCCGTGGCCGCGGTGTGGTACGCGGTGCAGAAGCGGGAGGGCCTGTCGCTGGCGGCGGCGCTGGGAGCGATCCTCTCCAAGGGCTGGCCGGTGGTGCTCGCCGTCGCCGACTGGTGGCGGCACAAGCGGGTGCGGGCGGTGACCCTTGTCGGGTTCACCGGCGTCATGGCAGGCCTGCTCCTCATGACCGAGGGATTCCGGGCGGGACGCGACTTCGTCGGGGTCCACGAGGAGACGCTGAGCGGGACCATCGTCATCGTGTGGCGCATGGCGCTCGGCAACGAACCACAGATCGTCGACTCCGCCGGCGCCCTGTACGTGGTGATCGGGGGCTGGGCGGTGGTGCTCAACCTCGCCGTGGGGGGAGCGATCGCCCTCGCTGCGCTCTCCGTGCTGCGCAACCGGTTCTCCTGGCAGGGCGGCATCGCGCTCACCGGTGCGCTCACCTACGGGCTCTTGCTCGCCTCACCGCTGTTGTCGACGCAGTTCATGATGTGGCCCATCCCGTTCGTGGCCCTCACCGGGTCGCGGCGAGGTCAGGTCCTGCTCACCGCGGTCGGGGCGTTGTCCGTCGCGCTCACCGCCGTCTGGTTCCCCGAGACGCTGTGGTGGCACACCGGGTGGCTCATCAGGAATCTCCTCCTGGTGGCGGCAGCGGTGGTGGCGGTCGTGGACGTGCGAGCCATCGCGACCGCACCGCTCAGCGAACGACAGCTCGGGGTGGGAGTAGCCGAGTAGCCGACTACTCACTACTCAGAACTTCCCTCAAGAACTTCCCGGTGTACGACTCCGGGACGGCCGCCACCTCCTCCGGCGTGCCCTCGGCGACGATGCGCCCTCCGCCTTCACCGCCCTCGGGGCCGAGGTCGATGATCCAGTCGGCGGTCTTCACCACATCCAGGTTGTGCTCGATGACCACCACCGTGTTTCCCGCCTCGACGAGGCGGTCGAGCACCTGGAGCAGCTTGCGGATGTCCTCGAAGTGGAGACCGGTGGTGGGCTCGTCGAGGATGTAGAAGGTGCTTCCCGTTGCCCGCTTGGCGAGCTCGGCGGCCAGCTTCACCCGCTGTGCCTCGCCCCCGGACAGGGTCGGCGCCGGCTGTCCGAGGCGGATGTAGCCGAGCCCGACGTCGTACAGCGTCCCCAGGATGCGGGCGATGCGGGGCTGGTTCTCGAAGAAGTGGAGCGCCTCCTCGATCGACATGTCGAGCACGTCGG
>CAYQZO010000058.1:0-8750 GCA_964421925.1 uncultured Acidimicrobiaceae bacterium | reverse complement strand
GAATGGTGGGCTCGGCTTCGGCGAAGTCCACCCACGCCGCGAGATCCTCGGTGGTGAAGTCGGCGGGCAGCACGATGAAGCGGAGGCCGTCAGAGGACACCATCTTCCCCAGGGGCAGGGTGACCTCACCGCTGAGCACCGCAGTCCGCTGTTCGGGCGTCAGCGAGTCGACAATGTCCGCGGCGGAGAAGACGACGCGCACCCCGTCGAGGCTACGGAATTCGTCGGATGCGGCGCGCACCGCAACGATCGAGGCTTCCGGCTCGGCGGGGTCAAAGACGAATTCGCCGGCGAGTGGGGTGGCACCGCCGAACAGCTCCTCGGTGGTCTCGAAGGCGATACGCACCGGGTCGTCGTCCTTGAAGAAGAACAGCTGGTCGGAGGAGACCTCGAGGCGGGGGATGGTGAGGGCCGCAAAGGCGACGATGATGCCGACGATCACTATTGCCGGCACCCGGGAAGCGACCAGGCGCTTCAAACCGGCGGTGAGGCGCGGCCCGAGCAGCGCCCGGTGGTGGCTCGGCTTGACCTCGATGTGGCTGAGGAGCGCCGGAAGCGAGAAGAACGAGATCACACCGGCGAATGTGATCCCCAGGGCCGCAAACAGCCCGAGCTGGCGGATGGGTTGCACGTCGGTCACGAGCAGCGACAGGAACCCGGCGGCGGTGCTGATGGTGGTGAGGATCATGGGCACACCCACCTGACGCAGGGCTGACGTGACCCGGGCGACCGGGTCGCTCGTCGCCTCGTCCTGGAAGTGCGACACGAAGTGCAGGCCATCGGCCGACCCCATCACGATGACGAAGATGGGCACGATCACGGTGACGATGTCGACCTGGCGGCCCATCCCGAAGATCAGCCCGAACGTCCACAGCGAGCCGAGGGCGGCGGGAACGATGGAGAGCAGGCTGAGGCGAACGTCGCCGATCGTGGAGAAGAACACCAGCACGAGCAGGAACACCACGAGGGGCGGGATCACCAGGATGAACCAGCCGAGCAGATCGAGCACGGAGGCGAACACAACGGGGTTCCCGCTGAAGACGAGCTCCACGCCGTCGACCCGGACGTTATCCACGCGCCGCGCCGTTCCCGTGGGGTCGTCGCCCGGCGACACGATGAGTAGGGCATGTCTCCCGTCCTCACTCAACAGGAGCCCCGTGACCGGCGACTGATCCAACATCGCGGCGACGGCCTCGTCGGGCAGGGCAGCGAGCGTCTCCGGGTCGAGCCGCTCCCCCGTGATCGGGTTCACCTCGGGAACCGCGGCGGCGACCGCCACCACCCCCTCCACGGCGGACAGCTGCTGCCGGACGGTGGCGAGCAGCGCGAGGTTCTGCCCTGTTCGATACGTCTCACCATCCGGGAGCGAGGCGACGACGTTGATCGGGTCGGTGGCGTCGTACTTCTCTTGAAGGGCGACGAACTCCTCGCCCACCTCGTTGCCCTCAAGCAGGAAGGACGAGACGTCTGCGTTGAAGCTCATCCGGAACAGCATCGCTACCGAAAACAGCGAGATCAGCGCGGTGATCGCGAGCACGACACGCGACCGGCGGACGATGAAGTGGGCGATGGCGTCCATCACGGGTAGCGGCTCGGGGCTTCCACATCGGGAACGAGCCGGCCCATCCATCCCCGCGTCCGCTTGAGCACACGGTTGATGAATCCCAGGAAACCCGCCAGCCGGAGGCGGCGGCACAAGCGGCCAAGAGGGCGTGTCGACCGGACGGTCTCGAGGAGGGCGATCAGTCCCTCCCCGCCCGTCAGGTCGTTACCGGCGGGGCTCACCAGATGCCATGAGTCCTCTCGTTGCTCGGCTGTGAGATCCGGCAACACGCCCTCCGCGCGCTCGTCGTCAAGCGAGAGGAAGGCGAGATCCTCGCCGGTGTCCAGCTTGGCGACAAGACCTGCCGCCGCCCGACAGAACCGTCACCCTCCGGCGTAGATCAAGACGGGACGGCTCCTCTTGTTCTCCAGGTCCACTCCCTGCTCGCGGCTCAGATGGTATCGGTCTCCCGCCGGCCGGTGCCCGCACGATCGATCTCGTAGTGGAGGGTCAGGAAGCGCACACCGCCGAGGTAGAAGCGGTGGTCGGTCTTGAGCGAACCGTCTTCGACGAACACGTCGATCTCTTCGTCGAAGTTGGTCAGTTTGAGCGTGGTGAGGTCACCGGAACCCTCTTCGACCACGCTCAAGTAGTGGCCGGGGTAGGGGTCTTCGGTCCGTGACGTGAGCAGCAGCCCTTCGCCACGACTGGCATGGGCGAGCAGCGTTGCCGTGAGGTTCCCTGCCGGGAGCGGGAACCCGACGCTGACGAAACCGGTGTCGTCACGCCGCAGGACCGTGTAGATGCCGACGTACAGCGGCTCCATGCTCTCCTCGTATGCCCGTACCCAGGCGCGGAAGTTGGGGGTGCCGCTGTGGTCGGTGTCAATGGTGTCGATCCAGCTGACGACCCCGCGCCGCGATTCCTCGACATTGAAGGGCACGTTGGCCTGACCGAGGGGGCGAGCGAGGGTGGACCGGTACAGCAGGTACGCCGGCTTCATCCAGCTGCGCCACTCCGGGGTGATGGACAGGTGGAAGCGACTGGTGTGCTCGTAGAACTCGCGCAGGAGGGGGTGGACGGCACCGGGGTCGAAGTGCGGGCCCGCCAACTCATCGAAGTCGGCGACGATCCCGATGTCGTCGGGGCTGCGCACGAAATCGGCTCCGGTGAGGTCGGCGTACTCCTTCAGATAGTCGACACCGACGTAGTTGGAGTAGGTGGCGAAGGGCACCACGAAGGCTAGATCGGACGCCGGCACCTGCTCCCCCATGATCTCGATCTGGTCGCGGCCCCTGTACAGCAGCGCGACCGGGACCCGATACGCCACCAGGGTGAGGGCGGCGACCCACGCCAACCCGGCTTCGGGCCACACGGTCTCGAGGACGAGGCCCACGGCGAGCCCGGCGACGGCCCCGAGAATCAGCTTGCGCACCCGGAACCCGATGGCCCCGAACAGCAGCCCGAACCCGATGCCGTAGATGGCGAGGTGGGCCCCGGGTGCCACCAGGCCCACCAGCCAGCCGAGGATCGCCGCAGTTGCCGCACCGGCGGCGATTCGCTCCGCCACCGGCTTCGGCTGCCCCGGTGTCCTGGTGGCATCGGTAATCGCCTCCCCGATGCCGATGACAAGCGCACCGAGCACCGCCCCGAGTGGGGTGGCGTCCAGGCTGGCTCCAAGCGCCGCACCGCCGGCGGCGCCGATCAGGGCTCCGAAGAAGGCGGCACCGGCGACCTGACCACGGGTTCTGCTCATGCGCTCAGCCTATGAGGCTTGATCACGCCGTCGCTCGTGTCTGGAAGGCGACTCAGTAGCCATCCAGGCACGCACGACGGCAGGCGGGACTGCGTCTAGGTTGGGACCGGCTGTCGGGCCTCCCGGTGTTCGTGACATCGGTGTCAGGATCCGGCGCGTGCCGTACCGAAGGGGGTGAGGGAGACAGGGAGAGGACGAATGGCTCCCACTGCCGACGAGCGGTTCACTCGAATATACGAGGCGTGCTACCCGAGGGTGCTCGGGTACTGCGCCCGGCGGGTGAGCCGCTCCGAGGCGGAGGACGTCGCCAACAAGGTCTTCGTCCAGCTGTGGCGCCACATGGCGTCCTTCGAGGACGAGGAGCCCCTCCCCTGGCTCTACCGGGTCGCCTACGGGCTGATCCGCAACCGGTGGAAGAGCATGCGAAGGCGTGGCCGATTGGCGCGTCGCTTGCGTTCCCTCGGCCCTGACGTGGTCGAGAACGTGGACATGGTTGTTGTCCAGCGCGAACGGGATCGCGCCGTCATCTGCGTCCTCGAGACGATGCGCCCGGCCGATCAGGAGATCCTCCGATTGTCGGTGTGGGAAGAGCTGTCGGCTCGTGAGATCGCCACCGTGATGGAGTGTTCGGTTCCGGCGGCAGAGCAACGCCTCCACCGCGCCAGAAAGCGATTCGCCCGAGCGCTGTCTCCCACTTTCCAGGAGCTCCACCCCTCTCCCAAGTCTTCCACGAAAGGAGGGAGTGCATCGTGATCAGCGTGGATACGGCCCTCACGGCGCTGCAGGAGGCCAATCCGGTTCCCGACGCCAAGGGAATCCATGAGTTCGCGCTCGATGCGGCGTACTACCTCGCGGAAACGAGGGAGAGGAGCGAGCGCATGGAGACGCTCGAACGACAGCAGACCAAGCAGGAGAGACGGGGATGGGGCTCGACGCCAGTCCTCGTCGCTGCGGCGATCATCATCGTGCTCTGGGTGGGCATCGCCCTGGCATTCATCCTCGACCGGGGCGAACCCGAGCCGGCGGCGCCGATCGAGATCGCTACCAGCTTCATCGAGGCCAGGAGGAGCGGGGACGGAGCGGCAATGGAAGCGCTGGTCAGTCCGACGGCAACGATCGATGACCTCGCGTTCTACCCGAGCGAGTATCCGAGAGTCGCCGCCTTCGAGGAAGTCCTCGGCTGGGAGATCACGCCGGGTGCGTGCGAAGCATCCGCCGTGGAGACCGCACGCGGTCCCGGAACGCGCGTCGCCTGCTCCTACGCCGTTTCAACCGATGTCACGAAGGCTATGGGCCGCGGTCCGGCGACCTTCAACAGCTTCGTCCTCGAGATCGTCGACGGCGAGATCGTCTCGCTTCGCAACACCTTGGACAGCGCGTATTTCCTGCTGGAGTGGGGTCCAATGGTCGAATGGGTTAAGCAGCACCATCCGGACCAAGTGGAACGCGTCATCAACACGAGCATCGTCAATCCCCTGTTCCCGACGGTGCCGCTGATGAACGATGAAGCGCTCGCCCTTTGGGCACAGTACGCGCAGGAGTACGTCGACGAGCTGACAGCATCCGGCTGAGCCAGTTCGTTCGGCGCGGGGTTGCCCATGGCGGCCCCGCCGCCCTTCGTGACGGGACAAGCCACGTAGGGTCGTCGCCGGCGACTCGCGGAGCAACGCTCTCCGAGTTACGGCTGTTGGTCTCCGAGCTCGGTGTCGAACTCGAGCCGGTCCCCGGTCAGTTGCTCGGAGACGGCCCACAGGTTGTCGATGGCGGCGTCGAGCCCGATGCGGCGCAGGATCGGCCTGCGCACCGGCGGTCCCTCCTCGACAAACCGCGGGGCGTACATCTCCCCGCCCTGTGCGTCGGGATCGGTTGCGGCCCTGATCTGGGGAAGCGCACCGTGCGCCGGGTCCACGCCGCTGCGGGCCGCCCTGCGCAAAAAGAACGCCCCGGCGCGTCCGGCGCCGCCCTGCTCAGCTGCATTGATCTGCAGGTTGGTCCGCGACAATCCGGGGTGTGCCACCAGGCTCTGCGCCCGTAGGGCGCGCCGGGCGAACTCCCGCTGGAGGCCCAGGGCGAAATGGTAGTTCGCAAGCTTCGACTGGCCGTAGGCGCGCCACGGGTCGTATCGGCCCTCGAGGTTCGGGTTGTCCGGATCGACCGGCCGCCCGAAATGATGCGCCGTGGAGGTCACGGTGACCACGCGAGCCGCGTCGGCGGCGAGCAGCGAGGGCAGCAGGCCGGCGGTGAGCACCCAGTGACCGAGATGGTTGATGCCGAGCTGGCTCTCGAATCCGTCCTCCGTGCGGCGCTCGGGCATCGCCATGACCCCGGCGTTGTTGACCAGGATGTCCACGGCGGGATAGGTCTCCGAGATCGTGGCCGTTGCCTTGCGCACCGAGTCGAGCGAGCCGAGATCGAGCTCGACGACCTCGAGTGATGCGTCGGGATGGGCCGCGAGGATGTCCCCGCGTGCCGCTTGCGTCTTCTTCTGGGTGCGCGCTGCCATGACGACGTGGGCGCCGGCCCCGGCGAGTGCCTTTGCGGTCTCCAGGCCGAGCCCACCGTTGGCGCCGGTGACGACGGCGACCTTCCCCGACAGGTCGGGGATGTCGGCGACGGTCCACGGCATGGTCTCATTGTGGCATCGCCCTCTCGAGACACCGTCGCCACCCCGGTCCGACTCGACAGTTGACATACTTGGCCTGGAAGGAGCACATTGGATGCAGTACCTCGCCTTGCTGCGCGGCATCAACGTCGGGGGCAAGAACAAGGTCGACATGAAGCAGCTCAAGGCTGCCTGCGAGAAGCTCGGTCTCGACGACGTCCGCACCTACATCAACTCGGGGAACGTCATCTTCTCCGCCGAAGAGCACTCCACGGAAGAGCTCGCCCCGCTCCTCGAGGGTGCGGTGGAGCGGGAATTCGGAGTGACGAACCCGATTCTCATCAAGCACGCCGACGCCGTCGCTGCAGTGGCGAGCGCCGTTCCTGAGGGCTGGGTGAACGACAAGACCATGAAATGCGACGTGCTCTTCCTGTGGGAAGACGTCGACGACCCGGCCATTCTCGACCGGCTCCCGATTCGGGAGGGCATCGACCAGGCCATCTACGCTCCAGGAGCGGTCATCTGGAAGGTCGACCGATCCGACGTCACCCGCTCCGGTCTTCCCAGGATCGTGGGCACCGATCTGTACAGGGCGGTCACGGTGCGAAACATCAACACGGTCCGCAAGCTGCACGCCCTCCTCGACGCCTGACTGAGCCTCGCCGGCTCTACAGGCGGCCGTTTAGGTTGGGACCGGTCCACGAGAAGGGAGGACCATGCCTCACGGTCCGGTCGTCGTCACCGGCGCCACCGTCATCACGATGGATGACGAACGGGTGGTCGAGCGTGGCACCGTCGTGATCGATGAGGGGAGGCTCACCGCGGTAGGCCCGGCGGGAGAGGTTCCGATCCCGACCGACGCCACCGTGATCGACGCCGTCGGCGCCTTTCTCATGCCCGGGCTGTGCGACATGCACACCCACCTGGGGATGCGCGACGCGGACCCCGGCCACCTCGTCCTCTATCTGGCAGAGGGCGTGACCACGGTGCGCTCGATGAGCGGGTCTCCCGCCAACGCCGAGTGGCGGGACCGGGTGGCCGCCGGAGACTTGGTCGGCCCCACCATCTTCACCGCCGGTCCCACCATCGTCGGCGGTCTCGAGGACGAGGACCCGAAGCTCGTGGCGTCGCTCCCCATCTACTTCCCGCAATCGGTCGATGAAGCCGTCGCCGAGGTTCGCCGCCAGGCATCGGGATGGGCCGACCTGGTCAAGGTGTACGACGGGCTTCCCGTCGATCAGTACCTCGCCGCCATCTCCGCAGCCAACGAGGCCGGGATCTACGTCGCCGGACACGCCCTCGACGAGGCTGCGCTCGACACCATCCTGACCTCAGGGATCAACGAGATCGCCCACCTCGACGAGCTCAACCTCTTCCACTGGATCGGCACTCCGGACCAGGCCGGCTTCGCCCTCGACTACGAGGCGATCGCCGACACCGTTGCGCTGATGGTGGAGAACGATGTCGCCATCGTCTCCAACCTGGTGGCCGACGAGGTGCTCTACCAGCTCATCTTCGACGCCGACGACGTGTTGTCGCGACCGCAGTACGCGACGGTTCGACCCGAGCGGCTCGAGGAGTGGCGGCGCGAGGGGAGGCACGTCACCCGGTTTGCCGAGCAGGGCCCGTACCGCCGGGATCTGGAGATGCCGTTCTTCATGACCCTGGTGCGCAGCCTCCATGAGGCCGGGGTCACCATCACCGTGGGAACCGACACCTCCACCCTGGAAGGCTCGGTGCAGAGCAACCTCCATCGCGACATCGAGCTGCTCGTCGAAGCGGGGCTGTCTTCGTTCGATGCGCTCGGCGCCGCGACACGGAACGCGGCCGCCATCGCCGGGCGCATGCGTCGCGATGCCGGGTTCGGCACCGTGTCACCGGGGGGGCGAGCCGATCTGGTGCTTCTTTCGGCAAATCCGCTCGACGACGTCGGCAACACTCGGCAGCGGATCGGTGTGATGGCCGCCGGGACCTGGTACCCCCAGGACGAGCTCGACGAGCGAGTCGCCGAGTACGTGGCTACCTACGGGGATGGCGAGCGGGCACCCTCACCTTGAGTGATAGACGGCGTCGCCGGTGGCGGCGTCGAACAGGTGATACCGGAGCGGTTCCAGGCCAATCCGGTCCCCGACGACGATGCTCGAGCCTTCGTCCAGCCGGATGGTCACCGACCCCGCCCCGGTCTCGACCTCGGCGAAGGCGCGGGACCCGTGATCCTCGATGCGCTGCACGGTTCCCGAAATCCCGTGAGGTGACGGGACCCACGCCTCCGGGCGCACTCCGACGAGGACGTCGGGCGGTGGCAACTCGGGGCCGGCCAGCAAGAGCCCGTCGAATGCGATCCCGCCCGGCGTCGCCGTGCCGGCGAGCACCGCCATCTGTGGGACCCCGACGAACTGGGCGACGAAGATGTCCGTCGGGTGCTCGTACAACTCGCGGCCGGTCCCCACCTGGCGGACGGTGCCTGCGTCAAGCACCGCAACCCGGTCGCCGAGGGCGAGGGCGTCCTCTTGATCGTGGGTTGCGTAGATCGCGGTGACCCCGTAACCCTCCTGAACCAGGCGCAGCTCGCTGCGCAACCGGCGCCGCGTCGCCGGGTCAAGCCTGCCGAGCGGTTCGTCGATGACGAACACGCCGGGCGATCGGACCATCGCCCGCGCCAGCTGCACGAGCTGGCGATGTCCGGCCGACAGGGTGCCGGGGAGCCGCTCCAGCAAGCGGGCAAGACCGAGGCTACGCGCCTCGGCGTCGACCCGCTGATCGACCTCGTTCTTCGGGACCTTCCTGGTGCGGAGCGGAAAGGCGATGTTGCCCCGAACCCCTTGTGTGGGGTAGAGCACCTCCTGCTG
>CAYQZO010000057.1:0-8782 GCA_964421925.1 uncultured Acidimicrobiaceae bacterium | reverse complement strand
GGGTGCGCGACTACGCCGCAGTTCGGGCATCGGGCGATGTCGACGAAGCGGTCGCCGATCAGGCCCTCGCCGTGTTCGAGGTGGACGGCATGGGCCTGGACAAGGTGGATCGCGCCATTCTGGAGGCCGTCGTCGGCAAGTTCGGTGGGGGACCGGTGGGCTTGTCCACGCTCGCCATCGCGGTGGGGGAGGAGCCGGAGACGGTGGAAGACGCCTACGAGCCGTTCCTGCTCCAGGAGGGGTACCTGCAGCGAACCCCGCGGGGCCGCATCGCCACCGACCGGGCGTACGCGCATCTCGGGGTCGAGCGGGGGGAGGCTTCGGCCCAGGGAACGCTGCTCGAGTAGCCGCCCTTCCCGTCGGCGACTGCGTAGCCTCCGACCTCGCTACGCGCCGAGGAGGGAGCATGCTCGATCGTCTCTGGGACCGTATAGCGCCGCGGGTCCGGGCCACCGAGACGCTGAGGACGATCGACAACCCGAGGGTGATTGCCCGCGCCTACAGCCTGGCGCTGTGGATCGCCGTGGTCCAGGTGATCATCTCGGGTGCGCTGTGGGCGTACTTCGACGAGCCCGAGGTGGCCTGGGCGGCGGTTGGCCTTGGCGTGGCGTTCTTCGTCGCCTGGGTCGTGTTCGCCGTCACCGGCAGCATCCTGCTCGGGGCGGTCATCGTGTTCGTCTGTGGGACGCTCGGGAACATCTATGCCCACGTGGTCCTCGGCGGGTACGCCTATTCCGGGGCGATCATGCTCTTCGGCATCGCCTACGTTGGCACGGTGGCGGTCCTCCTGGGGAGGCGGATGGCCATCATCGTTGCCCTCACCTACGTCACCGCAGGTGTGATTCTCGGGTTCTTCGAGGCATCGCTCCAGGCGAGCCGCCAACCACCGGACCTGACCCTGAGCACGATCTTCTTCGTGGTGGTCCTCATCGGGAGCATCAACGTGGTAACCCCGCTCATCGTCTACTTCATGGGCCGACTCAGTCATGAGCGGGAGCGCGCGGAGCGCCTGTTGCTGAACGTGCTGCCGGCTGCGGTGGCGGCCGAGTTGAAGGAGACCGGCTCCACGACGGCGCGGCACTTCGATGCGGTGTCGGTCCTGTTCGCCGACATCGTCGGGTTCACGCCGATGTCGGCGCAGATGGAGCCGGGGCAGATGGTGGATCGTCTCAACGGGGTGTTCACCTACTTCGACACCCTGGCGGAGCGATACGGGGTGGAGAAGATCCGCACCATCGGGGACAACTACATGGTCGCCGCCGGGGTGCCGGTGCCGAGGGGTGACCACGCCGAGGTGTTGGCGCGGATGGCACTGGACATGATCGCTTACAGCGAGCAGGGCCCGCTGGCCTTCCGGATCGGCATCAACTCGGGTCCGTTGGTGGCGGGAGTGATCGGGACCCGGAAATTCCAATACGACATCTGGGGCGACACCGTCAACACGGCCTCTCGGATGGAATCCCACGGTGAGCCGGGTCGGATCCAGATCACCGAGGCCACTTACGAGTTGATCAAAGACCAGTTCTCGACCACGCCCCGCGGACCTGTCGAGATCAAGGGCAAGGGCACCCTGAACACCTGGTGGCTCGAGCCGGAGAGGGAGCCCTCCGGTGCGGTAGCAGCGGCTGGTCGCAGCGTCTAGATTCCCGTCGACACCTGGCGGGGGGATGGGCGTCTTTACGAAAGGAGACGTGGTGCCTTCGGAGCGAACGGCGCATTCCACCACCCAGGCCTTCGGCCTCGGACTCATTACGACGGCGTTGCTGATCGTCACCGTGCTGTCGGTGATCCTGTTTGGCGCGGAGGACATCGCCTTCGGGGCGGTGCCCGCCGCGGTCGCAGCCGTCGCCACCTTCGTGGTGTGGCGGTTCGACCAGTTGTGGGCCCGGATCGTCGGCCTGGTGGCCACACTGGCGATAGGCCTCCTGGCTTGGTTCTTCGTCTTCGGCGTGTTTGCGGTCTTCAGCCCCATCGAGTTCATCGTCGGCCTGCTGACGCTGATCGGCTTCATCCTCGCCCTGTACGGTGGCATCGCCGCCATCGTCGCCGGCCGCAGCGGGACCATGGGCCCGACCGCGGCGGAGCAGCAGATCCCGAGGATCGTTGCCGCGGTGCTTGGCGTCGCAGTCGTCATCTCCATCGTCGGCTACGTCGCCACCCGGAGCACGGTCAGCGAGGCCGAAGCCGCCGGAGCGACACCGATCGACATGACCAAGTTCGAGTTCGATCCGGTCACGCAGACGATGAACAGCGGAGGGTCCCTGTTCGTGTCCAACAAGGACCCCGTCAACCACGACTTCACCCTGGATGAGCTCGACATCCAAGTGGCCTTCGGGCCGCTCAGTGAGAAGATCGTCGATCTGACCGCGGCACCCCCCGGGACCTATCACTACTACTGCTCGATCCACGCTGCCGACGGCAACGACACCGACGGGATGACGGGCACCATCACCATCGAGGGGTAGCCACCTGTCGCACGGCGGGCGAGGTGCCAGAGCATCGTGGCCGCCAATAGGGTTCCGGGCACATGATGGTCTCCGACTTCGACTACGACCTCCCCGAGGAGGCCATCGCCCAGGAGGCGATCGAACCCCGCGACGCGGCGCGACTGCTGGTTGCGGCGACCCTCGGGGACCGGACCATGCGCGACCTGCACGACCTGCTCGACGCCGGCGATCTGCTCGTGGTCAACGAGACCAGGGTGCGGGCTGCCCGCCTTCAGGCCATGAAGTCCACCGGCGGAACGGTCGAGGTGCTGCTCACCAGGCGCAACCCCGACGACACCTGGGAAGCGCTGCTGCGCCCGGCGCGTCGGATTCGCTCCGGGACCGAGCTCACCGCCGGGCCCATCACGATCACGGTTGCCAGCGAAGCCGTCGACGGCGTCGCCACCGTAACGATGGCCGCCGACGAGGATCCCGACGACCTGCTGCCAACGGTGGGTCGGATCCCGCTTCCGCCCTACTTCCACGGTGAGCTCGCCGACGACGAGCGCTATCAGACCATGTTCGCCAAGACCGTGGGCTCTGCGGCCGCGCCCACTGCGGCGCTCCACTTCACGCCGCGGTTGATCGACTCGCTGACCGAGCGCGGTGTCTCCCTTGCCACCATCGACCTCGAGGTCGGCCTGGACACCTTCCGCCCGATGAGCGACGGCCTGGTGGAGAACCACAACATCCATACGGAACGCTTCCGGGTCCCACAAGAGACCGCGCACGCCGTCAACGAGACCCGGGCGAGCGGCTGCCGGGTGATTGCAGTGGGTACGACGGTGGTACGCAGCCTGGAGACGGTCGTCGATGACAACGGGGTCGTCCGTGCCCACGAGGGCGACACGTGTCTATTCATCCTTCCCGGCCACCGCTTCCGGGCCGTCGACGCCGTGCTGACCAACTTCCACGCACCCCGCACCACGCTGATCGCCATGGCGGCCGCCATGCTCGGAGCTCGTTGGCGCCGGGTCTATGCCCATGCGCTCGACGGCGGGTACCGCTTTCTCTCCTTCGGCGACGCCATGTACGTCGAGGTGGATCGATGAGTGCGGTGATCTGGAGCGCCGGTGCGGTCGATGCGAAGGCGCGGACCGGAACCATGAGCACGCCGCACGGCGACGTGGCGACCCCCGGCTTCATGCCGGTCGGCACTCGAGGGACGGTGAAGACCGTCGATGTCGAGGACCTCCGCGCCGTCGGCGTCGAGATCGTGCTCGCCAACACCTATCACCTCATGCTGCGACCAGGTGAGGACGTGGTGGCCGAACTCGGCGGGCTGCACGGGTTCATGGCCTGGGACGGGCCCATCCTCACCGACAGCGGCGGATTCCAGGTGCTCTCACTCGATCCGGACATCGACGAGGAAGGGCTCGTCTTCCGGAGCAGCTACGACGGATCGCCGGTCGAGCTCACGCCGGAGCGTGCCGTGGCCGTCCAGGAGACGCTCGGCTCCGACATCGCCATGGCGCTCGATGTTCCGGTGGCGCTTCCCGCACCCCGCGAGGTGATCGAGGAAGCGATGAACCGGACCCGGCGCTGGGCGGAACGATCCCTCGCCGCAAAGACCCGCCAAGACCGTGCCCTCTTCGGAATCGTCCAGGGGGGTGTCGAGGCCGACCTCAGGGAGCAGTCGGCCAAGGAGCTCGCCGCGCTCGGGTTTCCCGGTTACGGCATCGGCGGACTCGCCGTCGGCGAGGAGCCGGAGGAGCGCGACGCGGCGCTCGCCGCCGCCATCCCGCATCTGCCGGATGACGCGGTGCGCTACGTCATGGGGCTCGGCGACACGCCCGGGCTCCTGGACGCCATAGCCCGCGGCGCCGATCTGTTCGACTGCGTCATCCCGACCCGACTCGCCCGGCACGGCAAGGCACTCACCCGCAACGGCGACCTCTCCATCCAGCGCCGGGAGTGGAGTCGCGACGATCGGCCGCTGGACGGGGACTGCTCCTGCCTGACGTGCCGCCACTACAGCCGGGGCTACGTGCGTCATCTCCACACCACCGGCGAGCCGCTGGCAGCCCGTCTCCTCACCCTGCACAATCTGACCTATGTGTTCGACCTCCTCGCCGGCGCCCGGGCCGCCATCAGCGAGGGTTCCTTCAAGGAGTATCGCGATTCAGTGCTGGCAGCCGGTGGCTGGTAGCCGGCAGCATCAGTAACCTTCCGCCACCGCCCCGACTCGATGACTGGAGAACCCATGGTCCATCTGGCGCTTGCCGCGGCACCGCTCCTTGCTCAGGAGGGTGGAGATGCCGCGGACGGCGGGGCCAACATCCTCGGCTTCCTCCTACCGCTCCTGATTCTGGGCGGCCTCTTCTACTTCATGCTCGTCTTGCCGCAGCGCCGGCGCGCCAAGAAGGCCGAGGAGCTCCGTTCCTCGATCGAGGTGGGCGACGAGATCCGCACCATCGGCGGGATCTACGGGAAGGTCCGGGCCGAGGACGACACCAGCTTCACCATCGACCTTGGTGACGGCACCAAGATGCGCATCGCCAAGCAGGCGGTCGCCGAACGCATCGGGGACGAAACCGAGTGAGCCGGCGTCGCATGATCGTCACCCTGCTGGTGACCCTGGCCGTGGCCTGGGGGTCGCTGGCCGCGATGCTGATCGCGGGGTGGTCACCCAAGCTCGGGCTCGACCTGCAGGGCGGCTTTGCGGTCGTGCTGGTCAGCCCGGAGGGGACGAGTGAGGCCACCCTGAACACGGCCGTCGAGGTGATGCGGCGCCGCATCGAGGGCCTCGGCAGCGTTCAGGAGCCCGAGATCTTCGTCCAGGGCGACCGCTCCATCGTCGTGCAGCTCCCGGGAGTCGAGGACCGCGAGCGCGCCTTGCGTGCCGTGGGCACCACCGGGGAGATGTCGTTCCGCGCCGTCATCGACATCGTCGCCGAGAGCCCGTACTTCACCGCGCCCGACGCCGACCATCCCCCGAACATCAACCCCGACACCGGCTTGTCCGACCCGGACGACACGGGCGAGGTCGGGTACCTGCTGGCCGCCGATGGCTTCGCCATCTACGTCGTCGGGCCGGCGTTCCTCACCGGCGCCGACATGGTGGGCGGCCAGGCCCAGTTCCGAGGGTCGTCGGCGCAGGCCGGTGAGTGGGTCGTCGTCCCCGAGTTCACCCCGGAAGGCGGGGAGAAGTTCCGGGAGGCGACGGGCGTGCTCGCCGCCTTCGAGGTCGGCTCACCGCAGCGGCAGCTCGCCATCGTCGTCGATGGTGTGGTCCAGTCGGCACCCGCGGTCGCCGCCGACGTCGATCCGGCGGTAGGGCTCGATCCCAATGCGGTGGTGATCACGGTCGGCGCCGGCGACAACCAGCAAGAGGAGGCGGAGGATCTCGCCTCCATCCTCAACTACGGTGCGCTCCCCACGACCTTCGAGCGGGAGCGGGTGGAATCGGTGTCCGCCTCGCTCGGTGAGGACTCCCTACGAGCCGGCCTGCTCGCCGGCCTCATCGGGCTGCTCCTGGTCGCGGTGTACATGGTGGCGTACTACCGGGTGCTCGGAGTCGT
Source organism: uncultured Acidimicrobiaceae bacterium (assembly GCA_964421925.1). GTDB lineage: Bacteria > Actinomycetota > Acidimicrobiia > Spongiisociales > UBA5794 > JACZST01. Next base: position 2,775 of record CAYQZO010000057.1, on the reverse strand, counting down.
GGCTGTGATAGGGCTCTCCGTGTTCGGTGCGGTGCTGGTGGGGGCCATCATCCTGCTCGGCCAGACCCAGGGCACCACGCTGACCCTTGCCGGGGTGACCGGCATCGTGGTGTCGATCGGCATCACCCTCGACTCATCGATCGTGTACTTCGAGCGCATCAAGGAAGAGGTCCACGCGGGGCGGCCGTTGCGGCCGACGATCGACCACGCCTTCCCCGGTGCCTTCTCCACCAACCTCAAGGGCGACACCGTCACCCTGCTCGCCGCCGTCCTCCTCTGGCTGCTCGCCATCGGGCCCGTGAAGGGATTCGCCCTCACCCTCGGGCTCGCCACCGTCATCGACGTGTTCGTCGCCTGGTTCTACACCAGGCCGGCCACGTGGTTGGTAGCCCATTCCCGGCTCTTGGAGGGCGGCTGGTTCTCCATTCGGGGCGCCATGGGGAAGACGGGCACCGAGCATGCCGTGGAGCCGCTCGCCGAGGTGAGCGCATGAGTGTGCTCACCAAGATGTACCGGGGTGAGACCACCTTCGACTTCGTTGGGGTGTCACGCCGCACTCTGATCGTGTCCGCGGTGCTGGTGGTGCTCAGCGTGGTGCTGCTCATCGTCCGGCCCCTCAACCTGAGCATCGACTTCACCGGTGGAACGGTCGTGATCGTCGAGAATCAGTCCGGTGCGACGTTGGAGGAGGTGCGCGACGCCACCCGCGCCGTTGGTCAGGCCGATGCCAGGGTGCAGCTCAGTGGCGAGGCTCCGGAGTTCATCAGGGTGCAGACCGAGGCGCTCGATGCGGGGCCGCAGGACGACCTCATCGCCGCCATCGGTGATGTGGCCGGCGTCGACGTCAACGAGGTCACCGTGGACGCGGTCGGACCCACCTTCGGGGCGGAGGTGACGAGGCGGGCACTGGAGGCCCTCGCAATTTTCCTGCTGGTGGTGACCCTGTTCATCTCCTGGCGGTTCGAGTGGAAGATGGCGATTGCCGCGCTCGCCGCCCTGTTCCACGATCTCGTCGTCACCGGGGGCATCTTCGCTGCCTTCCAATTCACCGTGTCTCCGGCGACCGTGATCGCGGTGCTCACCATCATGGGCTACTCGCTCTACGACACGGTGGTCGTGTTCGACAAGGTGGACGAGAACGTGGAGCAGCTCCACGACCGGGCCACCTACACCGACATCGTCAACCGCTCCATGAACCAGGTGCTGATGCGCTCCATCAACACTTCGCTGACGTCGCTCGTCCCGGTGGGATCCCTGCTCTTCATCGGGTCCTTCGCCTTTGGCGCCGAGACGCTGCTCGAGTTTGCTCTCGCCCTCTTCATCGGCATCTCCCTCGGCACCTACTCGTCGATCTTCGTGGCGACACCGCTGCTCGCCATGTGGAAGGAGCGGGAGGAAGACTGGATGCGGGCGCGGCGCCGCGTCGAGCGGCGTGCCAAGACCGGCGGGGATCCCGAACCGGTGCCGGTCGCCGTTCCGGTCGAGACCGAGCCCGAGATGCAGGCCGAGCCCGAGATGCAGGCCGCACCCGAACCTCTGGCACCGGCTGAGCCGTCCCCGCTCCCCGGGGCTACCGGGGCCGTTCCTCGCCCGCCCAGGAAACGGAAGAAGCGGCGGTAAAATCAGTCGATGGCGCAGGCCAGTCCGGGGACGGACACCGTAGACCCGGATGCCTTGTTCGATCGGCTTCTCGAATCCGTGCGATCCCGGCATCCCGACGCCGATGAGGCGATGCTGCGCCGCGCCTATGCGGTGGCGAGCGAAGCCCACGCCGGACAGACCAGGCACACCGGCGACCCGTACATCACCCACCCCATTGCCGTAGCCCAGATCCTCGCCGACTACGGCCTCGACCAGGACACCATCGCCGCCGCCCTGCTCCACGACGTCGTCGAGGACACCGAGGTGCGCCTCGCCGATCTGGACAAGATGTTCGGCCCCGAGGTGGCCATGCTCATCGACGGCGTCACCAAGATGGACCGGATCAAGGAGTCCACCTGGGAGGAGCGCCAGGCGGGCACCATCCGGAAGATGGCGGTGGCCATGGCCAAGGACATCCGGGTGCTGCTCATCAAGCTGGCCGATCGCACCCACAACATGCGCACCATCGACCCGCTCCCCGAGGCGAAGCGGCAGCGGGTTGCCTCCGAGACGCTCGACGTCTACGCCCCGCTCGCCCACCGCCTCGGGGTGCAGGAGATCAAGCACGAGCTCGAGGAGCGCAGCTTCGCCCAACTCCACCCCAAGCGGCGAGCCCAACTCGACGAGGAGGTCGCCCGCCGCGCCCCCGAACGCGAGGACTACCTGGACAAGGTGATGGCGGAGGTGAGCGCGGTCCTCGAGGAGGCGGGCATCGAGGCAACGGTGAGCGGCCGGCCGAAGCACCTGTACTCGATCTACCGCAAGATGGTCGACTCCGGCCTCGAGTTCAACGAGATCCACGATCTCATCGGCATTCGGATCATCGTCCCCGAGATGCGCGACTGCTATGCCGCCCTCGGCCTGGTCCACACCATGTGGGCCCCCATTCAGGGCCGGTTCAAGGACTACATCGCGATGCCCAAGTTCAACCTGTACAAATCGCTGCACACCACCGTGGTGGGGCCCGACGGCAAGCCGCTCGAGGTGCAGATCCGCACCCCCGAGATGCACGAACAGGCCGAGGCCGGCATCGCCGCCCACTGGCGGTACAAGGAGGGCGACATCAGCGGCGACCTCCCCCTCGTCGCCGACATCCGCTTCCTCCAGGAGGCGACGGCCGATCCCGCCGAGTTC
>CAYQZO010000056.1:0-9075 GCA_964421925.1 uncultured Acidimicrobiaceae bacterium | reverse complement strand
GGCCATCACCCGCGTCGACGGGATCAGCTACAGCGTGGTCGACGAGCCACCCGGTGTCGAGCTTCGCGCCTTCCTGCCGTGCTACTGACCGATGAGGCTTGGTCCGCCCCGGTCGGAGTACGCTCCGCTTGCTCGCGTCGAGTGGAGGGAGCATGACGGACTCAACCAGCGCCGTGGTCCACGCCTATTACGCCGCCTGGGCGGCCCGAGACAAGCAGGCGGCGGCATCGTTGATGGCCGACGACATGCACCACATCTCTGTCTAGGGCCTGCGGGAGACGGCTGAGGACTACCTCGAGGAGTTCGAAACCCTGTCCGGGGGCCTGGCCGACATCCAGTTCATCCGCGAGGTGTACGACAACACAGAAGCCTTTGTGCTCTTCCGCGTGATCATGGACTCGGGCGCTTCGTTCATCGGCACCGACCTGCTCACGGTGGGCAACGGCAGGGTCGAGGAGATCATCAACGTCAACAGCGGCGATCCAACCGCTCTCGTCGAGCTTCCGATCTCGACCGCTTGACATGACTGCTCCGCGGCGCCGACTCGAAGATTGCCCGCTGCTGCACGACCACCCCGTGGCGGTGCGCCTGTCGCTCTTGCTGTGGGCGCTCGGCGGGGCGCTCTACATCGCCCTCGCCATCCCCCCTTTGGCCGACGCGGTGCAGATCGTCGACGACCGGGTGTACCGGGTGGCAGTCGAGTTGGAGAACGGAGTGGCGGTCGGAATCGCCAGGGTGCTCGACTTCGTGGGGAGCACCTGGGTGACCGCCCCGGTGATGGTGGTGGTGGCCGCCTATCTGGCGTTTCGGCGCCGATGGGAGGCGATGACGACCTGGGTGCTCGCCATGTTCGTCTCCCAGCTGTTGATCGGCCCGGTGAAGGATCTGTACGCCCGCCCCCGCCCGCCCCTGCCGCTGGCCGATACCACCGGGTTCTCGTTTCCCTCCGGCCACGCCACCGCCGGGGCTGCCATCGCGGTCGCTTTGGTGATCGTTCTCGTCCCGGCCGGCCCACGGAGACGCAACCTGGAGATGCTGGCCGCCGCCTTTGCGGTCGTGATGGCGCTGAGCAGGGTCTGGCTACGCGTCCACTGGCTGTCGGACGTTGCCGCGGGAGCCGCCCTCGGTGCCGCGGTGGCCATTGGAGCCGCCGGCCTCATCCACTGGATCGATGACCGGCGTCGTGCCCGATTGGAGCCGGAGGCACCCGCTCCGCCTTCTTGAGCGGTACCGCCCCAGGAATGGCACTCGGGCGTCCGGCCCGGCATACTGCATCGACCGTCAGAGAGCAGGAGTCATGAGCCACGGAGACGAACCTCGCACCACGACCATGAACCCGGCGCAGCGGTGGTACGTGAGCTGGACCACCGACGTGCTGATCTATGTGGTGATCCTCAACCTGTTCGAGGAGTTCTCGGACGCCATCACCATCGACTCGTTCTGGATCTCGCTGCTCACCGCGGTACTCCTCAAGATCCTTCTCGACGTCGTGCTCTTCGTGGAGCATCGCACCTCCCACTTCTTCGATCGGTTCGAGGGAACCGCCGGCACCTGGATCGGCCTGATCGCCACGCTCGTGGTGCTCGTCGCCGGGAAGTTCTTCATCCTGTACGGGGTCGAGGCGGTGTTCGGAGAAGAGGTGCACCTCGGCCATTTCGTCTCCGTCACGCTCCTCGTGGTGGGTCTGCTGGTGGGCCAGGCCGTGATGCACTGGATCTACCGGGCGCTCGGCCCCGACGAGCTCGAGGACACCATCGCCGTTCCTCCCGCCAGCCGGGGCTGAGGCGCTACTGCGGCGGCCGCCCGCCCTTGAGGCGGTCCTGGAGCGCGGCGAGCTCCTCGTCCTTGCCGTCCACGGCAAGGCCAGACTGTCGCGGCCAGGTGTTGGGCTCGGCCAGGTTGAGCTGGACGTCCGACCCGCTGAGGATCACCTCGAGGTCGACGGTGTTGGTGTTGCTCAGCTCGTAGAGCGTCGTGATGCCGGCATCGTTGAGCACCTCTTCGATCACCGGTCCGATGCCTTCGATCACCGTGAGATCGTCGGGCTGGGCGGCATGCCGGCTGCCCAACCATGCCGCAAGCGGCAGGTAGATAGCGAGCACCACCAGGTAGATGGCGATCAATGAGGAAAGGACCCCCTCCACATCGGTAAAGGCCGCATAGACGATCACGAGTACCGGCGCGGCATTGCGAACACCGGCGATGAACCCTGCGGTCGAGCGGAGCTGTTCCGGTCCCGGCGACAACAGCCAGCCGGCGGCGAAGAAGGCCACGCCGGCGACGAGGGCGGCCAGCAGCGTCCTGGTGCCGAAGAGGTCGATCATCGCCGAGAAGCCACCGAGCACGATACCGAGGAGCACGCCGGCGAAGGAGACGGATGCGACCCGGTCGGCGCCCGGGCTCCACGACGACGCCACGTGGGGGGTCAACGACCGCATGGTCATGCCGATGGCGAGCGGGACGACCTGGAGGATGATGATGGTGAGCACGAGCTCACCGACCTGGATGCCCCCCACGGAGCCGGAGACGGTGTCGGTGAGGCCGAAGAGCCAGTCGGCGATGATGGGCGTGGCCACCGAGCCCACGAGCGCCAGCATGGTCATCATCGCCGCCCCGGTCACCACGTCGCCCTTCTGGTTCTTGTTGAGGGCGGCGCTGAACGGTCCACCGGCGGAGGCTCCGATGAGCACCAGGGCGATGTAGGCGGGTGCGGGCAGGTCGAAGAGCTCGGCGATGCCGAGGCCGAGCAAGGGCACGACCACCAGGCTGGCGACGAGCGCGCCCACGACGAACCAGGCGTTGCCGAATACCTTGCCGAGATCACTCAGCCTGGTCCTCAGCCCGACGGAGAACATGGTGGCCACGATGAAGATGACCACCAGCCATTGAAACAGGACCTCGATCACGTCCATCCGTCCCTCCTCAACCGGTTGCCCACGGCCGAGATTAGCGGCCACCCGGCGGGCGATTCGGGGCCATTTCTGCCATGACCACGGTGTATGGTCACCTGCCGTGAGGCTGACCACCGCCATGCTCGCCGACGCTGCCCAGGTAGCAGGGGGGAAGCTGTACGTCCTCGGCGGCGGCTTCGACACCATCTCGGCCACGACGCTGCCGGTTGTGCACCGGAGTCTCACCCTCGCCCTCGTGGCAGAGGTGGAACCCGATGAGCGGCACCGGGACCTCGAGATCTCGATCAAGCTGCTCGACGAGGACGGCCAGGCCCTCGACGTCGAGGCAAAGGGTCAGCTGCGGGTCGGGGCACCACCCAACCTGCCGCCCGGCGCCACCAGCATCGTCCCCATCGTGAGCCCCTTCCACAACATCGAGTTCCCCGAGGCCAAGGGCTATGCGTTCGTCGTCAGCTACGAGGACGATGAACTCGCCAGGGTGCGGTTTCGCGTCGTGCGGGTGAGCTGAGTGGGCTCGGATTGGCTCACGGTCCCCAATGCGGTCTCGATCGCACGGCTCCTGCTCATCCCGGTCTTCATCTGGCTCGTTGCCATCGATCAGGTCGGCTGGGCGGGGATCGTGCTCGGCGTGATCGGCGCCACGGACTGGGTCGACGGGTTCCTCGCCCGGCGCCTCGATCAGGTGTCCGAGGTGGGGAAGTTCCTCGACCCGCTCGCCGACCGCATCGCGGTGGTCCTTGCGGTGATCGTGGGCCTCGTTGCCGGGATCCTGCCGCTGTGGCTCGGGTGGGGGATCATCATTCGCGAGGTGCTCATCGCCATCGGCGCCATCTACGGATTCACCCAGGGGGTGCGCCGCCTCGACGTGCGCGACATGGGGAAACTCGCCACCCTGCTGCTGTATACCGCGCTCGTCTGGCTCTACATCGCCGACGGGTTCGACATCGGCTGGCTGTGGACGCTGTCGCTTTGGATCGGTGCGGTGGGCCTCGTCCTGTACTACGCGGTGGGGGTCGCCTACCTGGGCGACATGCGCCAGGCGATACGGACCAACCAGACCAGGGCCGGCGGGTAAGCTGCCCGGCCCCAGGAGGTCAAGCCATGGAGATCCCGAGCCACCTGTTCTACACCGAGAACCACGAATGGGCGCGCCCCGAGCCCGGCGGGAATGTCGTCGTCGGAATCACCGACTACGCACAAGACGCGCTCGGTGACGTCGTCTACGTCGACCTCCCGGAGGAAGGCATGACGGTGGAGGCGGGGGAGAGCTTCGCCGAGATCGAGTCCACCAAATCGGTCAACGATGTCTACGCCCCGGTGGCGGGCAAGGTGGTGGCGGTGAACGACGATCTGGACGACACGCCGGAGTTGGTCAACGCCGACCCGTACGGCGACGGCTGGTTTGTCCGGATCGCCACCGATGGCGAGCTCGACCTCTCCGAGCTCATGGACGACGACGCCTACCGGGCCTTCACCGAAGCCGCCGAGTAAAACCCTCAACCAATGGTCGAGGGTTGAGGTACCATGCCGGCATGGACCATGAAGGACCCGACAACGTCGAGCACGAGCCGACGATCGTCTACCGACACATCGGCGAGCCGGTCGCGGGCACATCCGGGCGGAGCGTGGCCGGCGCCTTCGGTTGGGCGCTCACCGTCGAGACCGGGCCCCAGGCCGGTCTCACCTATGTGCTCGGACCGGGAGAGACCCTGGTCGGGCGGGGCGGCGACGCCGACATCTTCCTCGGAGACGTCACCGTATCCCGCCACCACGCCCGCCTCACCGCAGAGGAAGATCGTCTGGCGCTCGAGGACCTCGGCAGCACCAATGGGACGTACGTCAACGGCGAGCGCGCCGAAAGAGCCGACCTCGAAGCCGGCGATGAGCTGATCATCGGCAAGTTCCACCTGGTGGTTGCTCAAGGAGACGTGTGATGGCGAGCCCGCTTCGGGCAGCCAGGACCAGGAGCATCGGCGAGGTCATCAACCTGCTCAAACCCGACTTCCCCGACCTGTCGGTGTCCAAGTTGCGCTTCCTCGAGAGCCAGGGCCTGGTCACCCCGGGCCGCTCCTCGAGCGGCTACCGCATGTTCAGCGAAGAGGACGTGCGCCGCATCGAGTACGTCCTCAAGGAGCAGCGCGATCACTACCTGCCTCTCAAGGTCATCAAATCCAAGCTCACCGCCTGGGACGTCGGAGAAGAGTCTCCGGTGGCACCGGACACCGGCCCGCCCCCGGACACCTACTTCGCCACTTCGGGTGTGTCCCTCACCGCTTCCGAGTTGATGCGCTCCTCCGGTCTCTCCCATACCCAGGTGGAGCAGCTGGTCGAGGTGGGCGTCCTCGAGCCGATGGAGCTGCCCGACGGCACCGAGGTCTTTCTCGACTCCGATCTCTCCATCGCCCGCGCTGCCCACCGCCTCCTGGTCCACGGTCTCGAGCCCCGCCACTTGCGCGGCATCCGGCTCGCCGCCGACCGCCAGACCGAGCTCCTCGGCCAGCTGGTGGCACCTCTGCTCCGCCATCGCAACCCGGAGAACCGCCGCCGCTCCGCCGAGGTGATGGCGGATTGCTCCCAGGCGGCAGCCCAACTTCAAGAAAGCATGATCAGGGCTAGGCTTCGCCGCCTGCTGGAGCGATGATCTCTGCAACCCTGCTTTCCTTTGGCTTGATCGCCGCGTCTTTGGTGCCACACGTCCCGCTGACGGCGCCCGCGGCAGATCCGGGCGCGCCTCCCGAGCTCGGAGCCGTGTCGTGGGCCGTCTTCGACGAGACCGCCGGGGTCAAGCTGGCATCCTGGAATGCGGACACACCACGCGCCATGGCGTCGGTGACCAAGGTGCTCACCGCCATGATCGTGCTCGACGAGACCGACCTGGACACCGTGGTGACGATCCCCGAAATCGCAACCAACGGCTGGGGGTCCTCGGCAGGCCTGGTGGCCGATGAGCAGTGGACCGTCTACGAGCTGCTGGTCGCCATGCTCATCCGGTCGGGCAACGACGCAGCCGCCACCCTCGCCTGGCACGTCGGCGGAGAGACCGACGACGCCATCGAGGTCTTCGTTGGCATGATGAACGAGCGCGCCGCGGAGCTCGGCATGACCAACAGCTCGTTCGCCAACCCCAATGGGCTCGACCACGAGGATCACTACTCGACCGCAAACGACCTGCTGAAGCTGATTCTCGCCTCCCTGGACTACGACGTCATCAACGAGATCTCCCGGTACCGGCTGGTGCAGCTCCCCGACGATCCAACCGGTGCCAGCCGCTTCGTGAAGAACACCAACCTCTTGCTCGGTGCCTACCCCGGCGTCGTGGGGCTGAAGACGGGGGACACACCATGGGCGAACCGCGTGCTGCTCTCGGTCGCCGAGCGCAGCGGCCGGCGAATCGTCGGCGTCGTCATGGGCACCGAAGACCACTTCGCCGACACCAGAGAGCTGCTGGACTGGGGCTTCGCCACCTACGGCCTGCGCGACCGATGGCTCAGGCCCTTCTTCGCCGAACAGGGCGGCGCCGGGGTGCCGGCTCCCGACCTCGGTCTCTCCGAAGGCGAGCTGCGCCGACTCGGCGTGATGCCCGCGCTCGACAACGGCCGCTGGCGGCTGTCCACACTCGCCGATCTCCCCAAGGGCGCGCTGATCGGCGACTGGCTGAAGCACACACTTCCCATCGTCCCCACCGAATCGGCAGAGTCGTGACCGAGGCGTTCGTCGAAGTCATCGACGAGGCAACACTCGCCGGGCGTGTCGCCCAGATGGCCGAGCAGATCAGCAGCGACCTCGCCGGTGCCGAGCCGGCGGTGATCGGCATCCTGAACGGATCGGTTCCGTTTCTGCGCGACCTCTCCAAGGATCTTCCGCTTCGCTCCGACATCGACTTCCTCGCCCTCACCAGATTCGGTGAACAGGGGAGGGTCTCGATCGCCATGGACGTCTCGATACCGCTGCTCGACCGCACCGTGCTGCTCGTCGAGGACATCGTCGACACCGGGCTCACCCTGTCGACCCTGGTCCGAATGTTGGAGGCGCGGGGGGCGGCCGACGTGAGGACGGTGACGCTCGTCGACAAGGTGCCCCGCCGCATCGTCGACGTCCGGGTGGACTATGCCGGCTTCGAAGTGGGAGACGAGTACCTCCTCGGCTACGGCATGGACTGGCAAGGGCGCTACCGGAACCTTCGATCCGTGTGGGCGGCGCTCGATCTCGCCGTCCTCCAGGAGGATCCATTGGCCCTCGCCAAACGCGTCTTTCCCATGCGATCCCTTCATGGGGGCGGTGTTCCCGCCCGGTGATAAGGTTGCTCCATGGACGATGCAGTCCCCATGGAGATCATCGGGGTGCGGGTGGAGCTCCCCACCAACACGCCGATCTTGTTGCTTCGGGAGCGCGACGGCGGTCGCTACCTGCCCATCTGGATCGGTACCTCGGAGGCAACCGCGATCGCCCTTGCCCTCGAGGGAGTGGAGACCGCACGGCCCCTCACCCACGATCTGCTCCGCACCGTCATCGAGGCGCTCGGCGCCGACGTGGAGCAGGTGAACATCACGAGCCTCGACGAAGGGACGTATTTCGCCGATCTCGTCCTGGGCGCCGATGGTGACGAGCTCACCATCTCGAGCCGACCGTCGGACGCCATCGCCCTCGCCACCCGCACCGGAACACCGGTCTTTGCCGCCAAGAGCCTCCTCGACGAGGCCGGTGTGGAGATCCACGACGAGGAAGAAGAGGAGCAGATCGAGCAATTCAAGGAGTTCCTCGAGGACATCAACCCCGAGGACTTCGATGCGCCGCAGCCGAGTTGAGGTCGACCAGAGCATCTTCTGCACCTCACCGGTTCCCCGAACCGCTCCGAACTCGGGAAGGCCTGCCGTTACCAGATAGATGTCACGAGCGAGGCTCCGCCCTGCCCGCCAGACATCGAGCTTCCGGTCGTTGTGCACACCCCGCCACTACCCAGTTAGCCGCCCAGATGGAACCGGTCTCACTACTCGGTACTCACTACTCACTACTTGCCTTATCCACAGGGTTGTTGACAACTCGACCGCCCTCGATCTAGTTTCACCCCCGTAGTTCGTGCGACGAAATTACGTTCGTGTAAGCTTGGGCAGCACGCAGGAGGCAAAGATGACCGAGCAGCTGATCGACGGCTACCGCGCCCCGCAGGTGTGCAGCCTCGTCGGGATCTCGTACCGCCAGCTCGACTATTGGGCCCGCACCGGCCTGATCACCCCTTCGGTGCAGAAGGCGAGCGGCTCGGGCAGCCAGCGTCTGTACAGCTTCGCCGACGTGGTCCAACTCAAGGTGGTCAAGCGGCTCCTCGACGCCGGCATGTCGTTGAAGAAGATCCGCAAGGCCATGGACATCCTGAGCGCCGAGCTCGCGTCCGAGAGCCCGCTCACCGACGTCACGCTGCTCTCGGACGGAAACACCATCTACGCCGCCCACAGCGCCTCTGAGGTCGTCGACGTCTTCAAGGGAGGCCAGGGTGTGTTCGGCATCGCCGTCGGACCCGTGGAAGACGAGTTGGTGGGGGAGATTCACCGCCTGTATCCAGAGCAGACCGCCACCGAGGTGGGACGATCGAGCGCAGCGGCCCAGTAATCGGCGAGTTCGGGCCTGGCCCCGCAGAGCAGACCGACTTCGCACACGAGAGCGAGCGAGAGTTCGCTCGGCTTCTCGACTTCTATGACGTCCCCTGGGAGTACGAGCCGCGGGCGTTCGCCATCGAGTGGGATGAGACCGGCGAGCCGGCCAAGTACTTCCGCCCCGATTTCTACCTGCCGGACGACGATCTCTTCATCGAGATCACCACGATGAATCAGAAGCTGGTCACCAAGAAGAACCAGAAGGTCAGACGGCTGCGCGACCTCTACCCGGAGATCCGGTGCAAGATCTTCTACCAGCGCGACTACCACCACCTGCTCGTCAAGTACGGGCTCGCCGAGCCCGGCGACGTGGAGCTGCCGCCGGCGCCGACCCGCATCCCGGGCCCGGTGGAGGTGACCAACCTGGCGGAACGAGAGGCCGACGCTAGCTAGGGTCGACCCATGCCCCGATCGCCGCTCCACGAGCTCCATCTGCGCCTCAACGCCCGCTTCACCGACTTCGGGGGCTGGGAGATGCCGGTGCAGTATGAGAGCGTCCTCACCGAGCACGCCGC
>CAYQZO010000055.1:8547-9141 GCA_964421925.1 uncultured Acidimicrobiaceae bacterium | reverse complement strand
CGAAGGTGCCCGGTTGGAGCATGCGGTAGATCGCCACCGGCATCGTCCGCGTCGCCGGGCGCACCAGGAACGAGGTAGCGCCGAACTCACCGACGGACACCGCAAAGGCGAAGGCGGCGCCCACGGCGAGGGCCCGTCCCACCAGGGGCAGGTCGACCTCACGCCACACCCGCGCCGGCGACGCACCGAGGGTGGCGGCGGCTTCGCGCAGCCGGTGCTGGATGCTGCGCATCACGGGAACCGTGGTGCGCACCACGAAGGGGATCGCCACCAGGGCATGGGCGATGGGGATGAGCCAGATGGAGGTGCGCAGGTCGACCGGCTGGTCGAGGGCAACCAGGAATCCGAACCCGATGGTGACCGCAGAGGCACCGAGGGGAAGCATGAGCGCGGTGTCGAAGGCACGGCCGATCAAGCCCCGCCCGCCGGCCACGGTCAGGGCGGCCATGATCCCGATGACGGTGGCGATGACGGCGGCGGGAACGGCGAACCGGAGCGTGTTCCCGACCGCCTCGAATGCCTGGATGCCGAGGATGCCCTGGCTGGAGAACAGCCGTGTGTAGTGCTCTATGCCCGGCCCGTCCGGGGTGTCGA
>CAYQZO010000055.1:0-8537 GCA_964421925.1 uncultured Acidimicrobiaceae bacterium | reverse complement strand
CGAGCGGCCGATGAGCACGGCGATGGGGGCAACGACGATGACGCCGAGCACACCGAGCGTTCCCCACACGAAGGCGCGCTCTCCCGCGCCGCTCGGGCGGCGCAGCGTCTCGGCCGGGGGCCGCAAGGCGAGCTCGAGGCGGCTGCGCTGCGCGGTGCGGGAGTAGGCGAAGAGGATCAGGCCCACCCCGACCATCTGCAGGATGGCGAGTGCCGAGGCGATGTCGAGGCGGAGGAACGACGAGGTCTGGCGCCAGATCTCCACCTCGATCGTGGTGTGGGTGAGGTCGCCGAGCACGAGGATGACCCCGAACGAGGTGAAGCTGAACAGGAACACGAGCGCGGCCGCGGACAGGATCGCCGGGCGCAGCTGGGGGAGGGTGATCTCGAAGAAGGTGCGGATCCGGCCCGCGCCGAGCATGCGGGCGGCTTCCTCGGTGCGCGGATCGAGCTGCTCCCAGAGGCTGCCCACGCCTCTGATCACGATGGCCAGGTTGTAGAAGACGTGGGCGATCAGGATCGCCGCCAACGTTCCCCGCAGGTCGATCCCGAGAGGGCTGCCCGGGCCGAGGAGGGCGATCATCGCCGAGCCGACGACGAGGGTGGGGAGCACGAAGGGAACGAGGGTGAGGGCCCGGAACAACGAGCGCCCGGGGAACCGGTAGCGGGCGAACACCGCCGCACCCGGCATTCCCACCAGGAGCGTGAGGAGGGTCGACAGCACCGCTTGCCACAAGGTGAACCCGGCGACCCCGCGCAGGCCGGAGTCGGTGAGCACGGTGACGAATGCCGAGGTCGCGCCCTCCGGCGCCAGCCCCGTGATCAGGATGGTGACGACCGGATAGACGAAGAAGTAGGCGAGGAAGAGGGCGGGGAGGACGGCGATCGCCGCGGTGCGCAGCCTCATCGCACGGTGGCCAGCCACTCCTCGATCCACCGGTCGCGGTTGTCCCCGATCCGCCCCGGGTCCATGACGATCGGGGCGGAGGGGAGCGTGGTGTACTCGACGAACACCTCGGGAAGGGCTGCGTCCTGGTTGGCCGGATAGACGAACATGTTGAGCGGGATGTCTTCCTGGACCGGAACCGAGAGCAGGTAGTCGACGAGCAGCTCGGCGCCGTCTGGGTTGGCTGCGCCGGTGAGGATCCCGGCGTACTCGATCTGGCGGAAGCAACCGTCGGTCACCACCCCGGTCGGCGCCTCGTCGAGACCGCCGAAGAAGACCTCGGCGGGTGGCGACGACGCGTAGGACACCACCAGGGGGCGGTCCCCTGTGCTCGTCGCCGAGAACTCGCCGTAGTAGGCGTCCTCCCAGCCGGCGGTGATGCGCACGTCGTTGGCGACGAGGTCGGCCCAGAAGTCCCGCCACGTGTAGTCGCCCTCCTCGCCGAAGGTCGCGATGGTGGCGAGCAGGAAGGCGAGGCCCGGGCTGGAGGTGGACGGATCCTCCACGACCAGGGTGCCCGCGTAGGGGGGTTCTGCCAGATCGCGCAGCGTCTCGGGTGCGGGCAGGCCCCGGTCGGCGAGGGCGGCGAGGTCGGTGTTGAGACAGACGTCGCCGAAGTCGATCGGGGTCACCCGGTCGTCGGCGCGGAGACCGGCTGGTACCCGGTCGATCAGGTCGGAGCGGTAGGGCACGAAGAGGCCTTCGTCGAGGGCCCGGGACAGGAAGGTGTTGTCGACGCCGTACATGACGTCGGCGATCGGGTTGGCCTTGGTGAGGATGGCCTGGTTGACCATCGTCCCGGCGTCACCCGAGGTGAGGACGGTCACGGTGAGGCCTGTGTCCGCGGTGAACGCCTCCAGCACGCCATCGGAGAGCAGGAAGGAGTTGTGGGTCATCAACACGACCTCGTCGGCGCCATCGTCGCCCGAGCATGCCGAAACCAGCAGTGCCAGGGCCAGGCCGCAGACGAACAGGGTGCGTTTCACGATGGTGCTCCTTCCTGGACGACGAGGAGCGTGCCCGCGGTGAGGGTCACCGTCGCCGTGGTCTCCGTCATCTCGTTGCTGATCCCGCGGGTGGACCCGGCGGGCAGGTCCTCGCCGGTCAGGGGCCAGTGCAGGCCGGTGGTGGTCACCTCGCGGGCGGGGCCCCCGATCGGGATCAGCGAGACCCGGTCGCCCACCGCGCCGGTGACGGTCGCCGGCCGGTTCCGGTCGGCGACGGCCGCGGTTTCGGTGCCGGTGAGCCAGCGGATGGGGATCCGTCCGTAGCGCTCGCTGGCGAGCAGGAGGGCGTTGGCGAGCAGATGATCGAGCCTTCCCCCGACGCCGCCCACGACGGTGATCTCGGTCGCGCCCGAGGCGATCGCGGCATCGAGGGCGAGCTCGAGGTCGGTGGCATCCTTGCCCGCCGGGTAGCGCTCGATGCGAGCGTCGGTCGTGGCCAGGTCCTCGGTCGATGCCGAGTCCAGGTCGCCGACCACCACGTCGACGCGCAGTCCCAGCGGGGCGGCGAGGGACAGCCCGCCGTCGGCGGCGATCACCAGGGCGTCGTCGGGGAGGGGCAGGGACGCGGCGACCGGGTCGCCGTTGCTCAACACGATGGCCCGCAGGTTGTCCACGCGCTTCCTCCGCTGGGATTACCCAGATCAGGTTCCACGGGTCGGCTTGTCGCCCTCTCAGCTCGGTGACCCGAGCTCCCCGGGGTGGTCCCCCCAAGGGTAGTGGCACTGCGAACCCAGGGTTGCAGAGCTGCTATTTGACGCTGGGAACCCTGGGTTCAGAAAGGGGGTTGACAAACTGACATCACTATGACATCATTGTGACATCACATCGGTGGCATCCGGTGACGGAGGGGAGCAGAGATGTTGTGGTACAACAACCCGCAGGCCGCCAAGGCGCTGCACGAGAGCCGGAACGGGACCGAAGACGACCGTCGGCGGGCGTACGTGCTGCGCTCGATCATCCGGCACACGAGGTAGTCGATGGACATCAGTGAGATCGTGGAGGAAGTGGAGAAGGCATTGAGCGGGCAGCTCGGCCTCGCCGGAGACGACGAGGCCGTGTCCCGCGCCGGCGCCGCCATGATGGCCGCCCTCGAGCCCGCGCTCGAGCGGGCCGCCCTGCGCCTCGCAGAGCAGGCCGCAGAAGAGGTCGACGCCCAGCTGCCCGACAAGACGGTGAGCGTCGTCCTCCAGGAGGGCACGCCGATCCTGTCGGTGGAGGACAGCGGTGACCCCATCACCATCGACACCGACGAGCTCGAGGCCAGGATCACGCTCCGGCTCTCCGACAAGCTCAAGGGCATCCTCGAAGAGGTGGCGAGCGAGAGCGGTGACTCGGTCAACGCCTACGTGGTGAAGACCCTGGCCCAGAAGACCCGCGACCGGAGCCCGGGGCGTCGATTCACCGGGACCATCGAGACATGAAGCGCCAGGAACAGTTCCAAGTCGGCGACCGCGCCGAGCTCGTCGTGGTGACGGCAAGCGACGACATCGTGCTGCGCGAGGGGGAGCCGGGCACGGTGGACGTGGTGCTCGACGGCAGCGAGACCGCGATCGCCCGCTACGACATCACCCACGCCGGCGACCTGGTGTCGATCCGGCTGCGCAAGGAGAGCGGGAGCCGCTGGTTCTCCGGCGGGGTGTCGATAACGGTGACCCTGCCACCCGGATCGGACGTCGACCTCAAGACCGCCTCGGGAGACATCATGGGGTCAGTGGACACCGGGACCCTGTTGGTGGCGAGCGCCTCGGGCGATATCAGGTTCGGGAACGTTTCGAAGCGGGCCAAGATCAAGAGCGCAAGCGGCGACATCTCCCTCGGCAACGTCGACGGCGACGTCGATGCGGTGTCCGCGTCGGGAGACATCAGGGTCGGTGCCGTGAGCGGCGACCTGTCCGCCAGCACGGCCTCGGGCGACTTCAACGTCGGCGACGTGGCGGGCCGCGTGGTGGTGAAGTCGGCGAGCGGTGACACCAACATCGGGCTGTTCATGGGCTCCAGCCTCTCCGTGAAGGCCATGTCGGGTGACGTCTCGGTGGGTCTGGCGCCGGGCATGTCCATCGAAGCCAACATCACCACCCTGTCGGGCTCGCTGCGCAACAAGGTCGTTCCGAGCGACCAGGAGCCCACCCAGGAAGCCACGCTCCGTATCAAGACGGTGTCGGGAGACATCACCCTGCGTTGAGACCGTAAGGTTCGGGACATGTGGCCCGACGGTGCGGACCAACCACTCATCATCGGCATCGCCGGAGGCTCCGGCTCGGGCAAGACGACCATCGCCGAGCGCGTGGTCGAGATCGTCGGTCCCGAGCACATCACGCTCATCCAGCAGGATGCCTACTACCGGGACCAGAGCGCCCTGACCTTCGAAGAGCGGACCACGATCAACTACGACCACCCGGACTCTCTGGAAACCGATCTGCTCGCCGATCACCTGAAACGGCTGCGTGCCGGAGAGGCCGTGGAACGACCGGTGTACGACTTCGCCACCCACACCCGGTCGGCTGAGACGGTGACCGTCGACCCCGAGTCGGTGATCCTGGTCGAGGGGATCCTGGTGCTCGTCGAACCCGAACTCCGGGACTTGATGGACCTGCGGGTCTACGTCGATACCGATGCCGACCTGCGCCTGCTCCGCCGGCTGCGCCGCGACATCTTGGAGCGCAAACGCACCGTGGACTCGGTTCTCGAGCAGTACGAGGCGACGGTCCGGCCCATGCACATCCAGTTCGTCGAGCCCTCCAAGCGCTACGCCGACATCATCGTCCCCGAGGGATACAACCCGAGCGCCGTGGGGACCGTGACCTCGATGATTCGGCACTACCTGACCGGGCTGGGAACGCCCTGATCGATTACCAGCCAAGGGCCGTACCACCTCGCTATGCGTTGAATCTGAACAGGATGACGTCGCCCTCTTGAACCTCGTAGTCGCGGCCCTCGATGTGCCAGCGCCCGGCTTCCTTGGTGGCGTGCTCACCGCCGTACCGGTCGAAGTCGTCGAACGAGGCGACCTCGGCCTTGATGAAGCCGCGTTCGAAGTCGGTGTGGACCCGGCCGGCGGCCTGTGCAGCCCTGGTGCCCGTGGGAATCGTCCACGCCCGGGCCTCCTTGGGGTTCATCGTGAAGAAGGTGCGGATGTCGAGCAGGTGGTAGGCGGCCCTGATCACCTTGTCCAGACCCGGCTCGTCCAGGCCGTACCCGGCGAGGAGCTCGTCCCGATCGTCGGGTTCCAGCCCGGCGAGCTCGGCCTCGAGCCCAGCAGCGACGACGACGAGGTCTGCGCCCTCCCGCTCGGCGTGGGCGCGGACCGCGTCGACGCAGGGATTGGCGTCGAGCTCGTCCTCACCCACGTTTGCGATGTACATGGCGGGCTTGGCGGTGAGGAGGAACTGATCGCGCACGATGACGCGCTCGGGACCGGACAGGGAGAGCGATCGCACCGGGTCGCCTGCGGAGAGATGCGCCTCCACCTTCTCCAAGGTGGCCAACCGGGTCTGGGCCTCCTTGTCCCCGGCGCGCGCCTTGCGGCCCACCTTGTCGATGCTGCGCTCCACGCTCTCCAGGTCGGCGATGACGAGCTCGGTTTCGACCGTCGTGAGATCGGCGACGGGGTCGATGGCGCCGGCGACATGGGCGACGTCGGCGTCGGCGAAGCAGCGAACCACGTGGGCGATGGCGTCGACCTCCCTGATGTGGTGCAGGAACTGGTTGCCAAGGCCTTCGCCGTGGGATGCTCCTTCGACCAGGCCGGCAATGTCGACGAATTCGATGGTGGCGGGTACGACGTGCGCGGGGTTTCCGATCTCGGCGATGCGGGGGAGGCGAGGGTCGGGGACGACCGCCACGCCCACGTTGGGCTCGATGGTGGTGAACGGGTAGTTCTCTGCGGGGGCGTGCCCGGCGGTGAGCGCGTTGAACAGTGTCGACTTGCCGACGTTGGGGAGCCCGACGATGCCGATTCTCACCCGGTGAGGTTAGGAGGGGCCGCGGCCGGCTCGTCTTCCGTGCCGCGCCCCGCAGTGACCATGAAGAGCCCGACGCCGGCGGTCGTCAACACGGCTCCTGTGGCGAGGAAAGGCCAGGGCGGCCAGCCGCCACAGGAGGTCTCACCGTCGAAGTCGGGATCGCCCTCCTGGGTAAACCCGTAGACGATGTCGCCGTCGATCAGCGTCCCCGTCTCGTCGCACGGGGTGTACCCGAGGGAGAGCACACCGAGGAAGAGGGCCATCGCGCCCATTCCGGCGAGGACACCGAAGGCACTCCCGGCGGGTGCGTGCGCCCGGGTCATGATGACCACCACCACGATGGCAAAGGGGAGCACCAGCAGCCCGATCGAGGCCAATCCGGCGATGGCGAACCCGAACAGCGCTCCGGCCACCATCCAGCCGAAGAACCCTCCCCACGCCTCCCGTCCGGGCACGCGCCGCTGCCTCATCGACCGATTCTAGGGTCACGGGCAATGATCGGCGTGGCGACGCGAACCTGGATCGAGAGCGAGGTGGGCTCGTCGATCGCCTCGGCTCATCCGCTCGAGGGAGCGACGACGGCGACGGTGTGGCACATCCGTTTCCAGGATGGGCGGTTTCTCGTGGCCAAGGTGTTCGACCGGAAGGACTTCCTCGACGAGCGTCCCGATCGGGCAGCACACGAGGCCGCCGTGCTCGACCTGCTCGAGCCAACCCCGGTCCCGGTGCCCCGGTTGATCGGGGTCGACGGGAGCGGCGATGACGCCAGCCACCCGGCGGTGCTGATGGAGTGGATCAAGGGATCCCCGGAGCTGCCAGAACGGTGGGTCGACGCCGTCGCCCAGAACCTGAGCGACCTCCACTCCGTTGACCCAGGTCCCATCACGTGGGAGTACTCGCGATACAACGCTGCCGCCGAGATGTTCGTCCCCGCGTGGGCGTCGGACCCGGGCGTGTGGGAGGACGCCTTCGCCATCGCCGCCGCGCCTCCGGCGACGCGGATCGGGTTCGTCCACCGCGACTACCACCAGGGCAACCTGCTGTGGAACGACGGCGAGCTGGCAGGTGTGCTCGATTGGCTCTCCGGCTGTGTGGGCCCCCTTGCGATCGACCTCGCCCACCTGCGATCGAACCTGGTCATGGACGTCTCCTCCGACGCTGCCGACGCCGTGCTCGCCGCCTACCTTCGCGACGCCCCCGACGACGCCTGGCACCCGGCATGGGATGTGGTCGATGCGATCGACTTCCTGCCCTTCTGGGGCGACCCTCGCGAGGTCGAGGAGTGGAGCTGGGATCATCGGCCCGTTTCCGAGACCCGGGCGCGATTCGAAGCCCGGCTCACCGATGCGGTCCGTCGCGCCTCCTAACGTCCTCGCCATGGACGATGCCGCCCTCACCAAGTTGATCGAATCCTCGGACCTCGATGGCCTGGTGCGCTACATCGACGGCCTCGCCACCTCCCGCGACTGGGACGGCATCGAGACGACCCGGGACCGGTGCCGGGAGGCGGTGGAGCGGGGCAAGCAGGTGTGGGGACCGGCGGAGTACGCCGAGTACCGGCTCGCCCTGGACGCACCCGCGGAGCGGGCGGCGGCGGTGATCGGTGACGGCAAGGGGCGCTACGGCCCGGGCCCCCTCTGGGAGGTGGCGGCGTCGACCCACGCCTGGGACGACCTTGCGCCGCATCTGGAGACTCCCACCGTGAAGGCCATGGTCGGCTACGAGCGAGCACTGCGAGGCGACGAGGTGGATCCGGCCGAGGTCGATCAACGGATCCTGGAGATACCGCTGCGGACCCGGGAGTGGGAGCCCGCCTATCCGGCCGCGGTATACCGCTCCGACGGCGTCGACTTCCCCGAGGGCGACCGCACCGAGCTGGTCTGGGAAGATCTGCCCGAGCCGGGGGAGCGGCTGGGTGACGACGCCGCGACCGACGGGCTCCTCGATCTGGTGAAGCCCTGGTTCGACGAGAGCAGCGGCCACGCCGACGCCATCCGTGTCACCGGCGATGCCCGCTCCGCCATCCGGGCCATCGGTCCCAGTCGGGCCCGGGTGGCTGAGGTCTCCTTCCAGGAAGTGCTGGCGGCCATGGCGTGGGCGGCCGCCAGCGGCGGGGCCTATGGGAGCCGACGGGGCACGCCGCGAGGCCGGGCGCTGGTGTGGTGGGCCATCGCCCAACTCCTCGGCTACGACGAGCTCCCCGAGGACCCGGACGCCCTCGCCGAGGCCGAGGAGCTCTCCTGGTACCTGTGGGATCCGGGTGATCAAACGGGCGGGTGGGGGCTCCACCTGGCAGTCGAGGATCCCGAGGACGGCGTAGCCTGGGCGCTGAGTGCGGTGGACATGGCCTGAGGAACGATTTGGACTCGACGTAGACAAATCGGCGGACCGTGCGTGTGTGATCCGTGGAGGATGACATGAGGCGAAACCCGCATCGCCCGCTCTTGATCGCCCTGGCCTTGGTTGTCGCAGCCTGCGGTGGCGAGAGCGACGAGTCGACGACATCGCCGGCCGCACCTGTCAGCAGTTCCGCCGCTCCAGCGGCCCCGGAGAAGGCCGTGGTGGAAACACCACGAGACCCTGAGGCGGTTGTCGACTACCTGGTGGCGATGACCAACCTCAT
>CAYQZO010000054.1:0-9189 GCA_964421925.1 uncultured Acidimicrobiaceae bacterium | reverse complement strand
CGCAGCGCCCTCCGGTCACAACCCAGAGGAGGACGCGCGCGTGTGCGGAATCATGGGGTATGTCGGCTCTGCCGACGCCACCCCGATCATCATGGACGGGCTGCGGCGCCTCGAGTACCGCGGCTACGACTCGGCCGGTGTGGCCGTCAACGACGGCACCATCCACGTCAAGAAGGCCGAGGGCAAGATCGGCCAGCTCGAGGCCCTGGTGGAGCGGGAGCCGCTCGCCGGCACCATCGGCATGGGCCATACCCGGTGGGCCACGCACGGCCGGCCGAGCGATCTCAACGCTCATCCCCACACCGACGCCACCGGGCGGTTCGTGGTGGTGCACAACGGCATCATCGAGAACTTCTCGGCGCTGCGTGAGGAGCTCGTGGCCAAGGGCGCCGTACTCACCTCGGAGACCGACACCGAGCTGCTCGCTCACCTGGTGGCGGAGGAGTACGTGGACGACCTCGCCACCGCCGTGCGCGCCGCGGTGGATCGCGCCGAGGGCGCCTATGCGCTGGTGGTGATGAGCGAGCTCGAGCCGCGCACCATCGTGGCCGTCCGCAAGATCAGCCCGCTCGTCGTCGGCCTCGGCGAGGGTGAGAACTTCCTCGCTTCGGACATCCCGGCGATCCTGCACCACACCCGCGACTTCCTGATCATCGAGGACGACGAGCTCGTGATCATCAACGACGACGGGGTAAGGGTGGAGACCATCGGGGGCGACGTCATCGAGCGCGAGGTGATGCACATCGACTGGGACACCGAGCAGGCGGAGAAGGGCGGCTACGACCACTTCATGCTCAAGGAGATCTACCAACAGCCGGCCGTGATCACCGAAACCCTGGCCGGCCGCCTCGACGACGACGGCACGGTGTGGTTGGAAGACGTCAAGTTCGGCGACGACTTCGCCGTGGAGCTCGACCGGGTGTGGATCACCGCCTGCGGGACGGCCTATCACGCCGGCCTGGTCGGCCAGGAGGTGTTCCAGCGCCTGCTCCGCATCCCCACCACCGTGGAGTACGCCCACGAGATGCGTTACGCCGACCCGCTGGTGAAGGCGGGGGACATGGCGCTGTCGATCTCCCAGTCCGGGGAGACCGCCGACACCCTGGCGGCGAGCCGCCTCGCCAGCGAGCGGGGCGCCCGCCTGCTCGCCCTGACCAACGTGGTCGGCTCCACGCTCAGCCGCTATGCCCACGACACCCTGTATACCCGGGCCGGGCCCGAGATCTCGGTGTGCTCGACGAAGGCGTACCTGGCGATGCTGGTGGGCCAGTACCTGCTCGCCCTCAAGCTGGGCGCGGCACGGGGGGTCATCGACGCCGAGCGGGCGTCGGAGATCGCCGCCGGGCTCAAACGGCTTCCCGCCCAGGTGGAGGCCATCCTTGCCGACGACGCCGAGATCATTGACGCCGCCGGGCGACTCGTGGACGCCGATGACATCTACTTCATCGGCCGGGGCCTGGACTATGCAGTGGCGATGGAGGGCTCCTTGAAGTTGAAGGAGATCTCCTATCTGCACTCGGAGGCCATGCCCGCCGGCGAGCTCAAGCACGGGACGCTTGCCCTGGTGACCGAAGGGGTGCCCGTGGTCGTGGTGCTCACGCAACGGGCGACCTACGACAAGACCATCTCGGCGGTACAGGAGGTCAAGGCGCGCGGCGGTGAGGTCATCGCCGTTGCCTACGACACCGACACCGAGATCGGCAAGCACGCCGACGTCGTGCTGCGCATCCCGGAGAGCGACGATCTGCTGGCGCCGGTCAGTGCAGTGGTGCCGCTGCAGCTGCTCGCCTACCACGTGGCCCGATTGCGCGACCTTCCCATCGATCAACCCCGTAACCTCGCCAAGTCGGTGACCGTCGAGTAGCGGGAGCAGCATGCGGATCGTCGGGGTCGGCGTCGACCAGACCGAGGTGGATCGGGTGCGGCGGCTCCTCGACAAGTACCCGGAATCGTTCCGCCGTCGCTGCTTCACCGACCACGAATGGGAGTACGCCAACCGGTACGCCGATCCCTCGGCGCGCCTTGCCGGGCGCTTCTCCGGCAAGGAGGCGGTGATGAAGAGCCTCGGCACCGGGTGGCGTCGCATCCGCTGGACCGACATCGAGGTCACCGGCGGCGGGCCGCCCCGAGTCCGGCTGTCGGGGAGCGCCGCCAAGCGCGCCCAGCAGCTCGGGGTCGACGAGGTCAAGGTCTCCATCACCTACGAGGGAGGCCGCGCCCTGGTCTTCGCCATGTCGGTGGGGGAGGATCGGTAGTCGTACCCTGTGTCGTTCGTGTTTAGGACCGCCTATACGCCGGCTCCAGACACGAACGACGCCTTGCGGCCCGCCTCGAGAACGAGTTGCACCACCTGATCGGGATTGTTGGTCAGCATTTCGTAGGTGAAGCGCATCACGCGGTACCCGTGAGAAGCAGCCAGGTTGTCGCGGGCACGATCGCGCTCGAAGTCTTCGCGCTTGGTATGGAACCGGCGGCCGTCGGCCTCCAGGATCAGCCGCCACGGTGCGATCAGCCCGTCCACGCGGTGAGGTAGGCGATCCCACCAGGCGAGCCGGACCTGGCGATCGGGGGTAGGGATGTCCGGCACGTCAATGACACTGAACAGGATCTGCTCAAGGGAAGATTCGGTCGGAACGTAGCCATCGGTGAGCTCGACGAGCGCCTCACGAAAGACGACCGTGCCCTTGAGGCGCATTCCCTCGGTTCGCTGCAAAACGGCCTGCAACGCTTCCACCGTGACCAGATCGTGCACGAGGGCGTGGTCGATCGCTCGCTGTAGGCGATATCGCCGCATGGTCCGCGCCAGGTCGAAGATCGTCTCGGAGACCGACGACACCGGGATCCCGCTCACCTCAGCCCGCCCGATGGCGGTGAAGTCCGACCGGCGCCGGACCGAAGCCAACGGACTGCGGGCGTTGCCGGTAAACGGCACGGTGATTTCCGGCCTGCGCTGTGGACAGCCGGGGAGCCCGTGCAGAGATCCGGCGGCCACGCCACTGGCGAAAGCCCGGGTCTTGGAGAGCACGGCAGCCATCACCGTGCGATGCCAGGTCGCGGGCGACGATGCCAGGGCGTACGTGCTGCGGTCGAGCACTACCCACAGTCCGGAGGCAGTGCGACGGTCGATCTGGGCCGGTGTCGCCCCCGCCCCGGTGGCCTGCGTGCGATTGAACACACCGTGCTGGACGGCGGCGATTCGGGCGACTGCTGTGTCGAGGCCCACGTCGGCAACCTGCCAGATGTTGATGCCCGGTGGAAGAGGTTCATCCACAACGTGCGTCGCGCGTGTGAATCACCCTCTTGGCGCGGGTCCTAGACACGAACGACGAAGGAGAGGCGACCTACAGCGCCGCTTCCACCCGCGCTGCCACCCAGTCGACCGCCTCGTTGAGCGCCTCTCCGTGGTAGCCGAAGGTGTGCACGAAGACCCCGAGCGAGCCCGCCTGGCAGAACGGATCGGCGTCCAGACACACCTGGATCGTCCGCTCCGCCAGACCGGCGTCGAGGTCCACTTGCCCGAACAGACCGCCGCGCTCGGGGTCGAAGTCACCCCGCTTCGTGCTTGCATCGCCGGGCGAGAAGACCGGATTTGCCAGCAACAGCACCGCATCGATCCCGGCGACGAGCCCGCCCAGATCGGCGAGGGTGATCAGCTGCGCGCCCTGTGAGTAGCCGGCGATCAGGAGCCGCGCCGCCGGGCACGCCGCTACCAGCTCGTCGAGCACCACCGGTAGGGCCCGTGCCCCGTCGATCACGCTCTCCCGGTAAGCGTCGCTGTCACCGAAGCCGCCCCGGGCAGCCGGGTAGTCGAGGGCATGACTCGCCACCGTGACATCCACCCCTGCCGGAGCCTCCAGCAGGGAGACGAACTGCGCATACGCATCATCGAGCTGCGGGCCCAGCCCCGCCGGTTGGTCCGTGCCCCGCGCCCCGACGAAGAACACCGCCGGGCATGGGTCACCAGCGGTCCACGCCCCGACATCGCTGACCGTGCCCGGCGGTGTGGTCGTGCACGCGGCAAGCACGAGCGCGACGACACCGGTCCGGATCAGGCTCCTGGCCATGGGAGGATTCAACCAGGCGGCACCAAGTACCCTCCCTGCGATGCGCCCCTCCTGGATCGCCGTCGATCTGGACGCCATCGAGGCCAATGCCGCCGCAATCGCCGAGGCCGTGCAGCCTGCGGCACTGTGCGCCGTGGTCAAGGCCGATGCGTACGGCCACGGTGACGTCCCCGTTGCCGAAGCGGCGCTGCGCGGCGGCGCCACCTGGCTGGCCGTGGCCCTGGTCGCAGAAGGCATCCGGCTCCGCGAGGCGGCCATCGACGCACCCATCCTCCTCCTCGCCGAGCCCGAGGCGGGCGAGATCTCGTCGCTGCTCGCCTGGGACCTCACCCCGACGGCATACCGCGAGTCGTTCGTGACCGCGCTCGGCAAGTCGGCCGAGGCTGCCGACACATCGGCCGACGTTCACCTCAAGGTCGACACCGGCATGCACCGGGTGGGTGCCGATCCGGAGGATGCGCTGGCCATCGCCCGGCGCATCGACGAGCACGACCACCTCCGACTTCAGGCCGTGTGGACGCACTTCCCGGTGTCGGAGGAGGACCCCGAGTTCACCCGGCGCCAGGTCGCCGGGTTCGAGGCCTTCGTTGACCAGCTCGACGCAGCCGGGCTCACTCCGGACCTGCTGCACGCGGCGAATACCGCCGGTGCGCTCGACTATCCCGAGGCACGCTTCGATCTCGTCAGGGTCGGGCTCGGGATCTACGGCCTCCGGCCCGCACCGGGAGTGGGCCCCGGCGTCGAGCTACGGCCGGCGATGCGGGTGCTCTCTCGCGTCGCCTACACCCGCCGCCATCCCGCAGGGTCCAGGCCGTCCTACGGGCGGGTCCGGCCCCTCCCCGCCGACGCCACCGTGGCCACCGTCCCCATCGGCTACGCCGACGGTGTCGTCCGACGCCTTTCCTCGACCGGTGGCGAGGTTCTCATCAACGGCAAGCGCTACCCCTTCGCCGGGACCGTCACGATGGATCAGATCGTCATCGATGTCGGCGACGACCCGGTTGCGGTGGGCGACGAGGTGACGCTACTCGGCGATGGCATCACCGCAGAGGAGTGGGCGGAACGGTTGGACACCATCAACTACGAGATCGTGTGCAACTTCGGGCCCCGCCTTCCCCGTTTCTACACGGGAGGCCCGGGTGGGGAATGAGACCATCACCGCGGTGCCGGGAGTTGCCGTCGGCCATTCCACCGACGAGCAGGCGGCGACCGGGGTCACCGTGCTCACCTTCCCCGAGCCGAACGTCGCCGTGGTCGACGTGCGCGGCGGTGCCCCGGGCACGAGGGAGACCGATGCCCTCGGTACCGCGATCAAGCCGGTGACGGTGAACGCGGTCATGTTCTCCGGCGGATCCGCCTTCGGCCTCGACGCCGCCGCCGGTGTGAGTGCCGAGATCGAGGCGGAGGGCAGGGGTGCTCCCACCCCGGCGGGCCCGGTGCCGATCGTGCCCGCCGCCATCGTGTTCGATCTGATGACCGGAGACCCGCCCCGCCGCCCCGGCCCGGAGGACGGCGCCGCCGCCTACCGGGCCCGCAGCGATGCCCCGGTGCCGCTGGGCCGGGTGGGAGCCGGTGCCGGCGTCACCGTCGCCGGCTGGCGCGGCTTCGAGACGATGCGCTTCGCCGGCATCGGCTCGGCGGCGGTCGCCGTCGACGGGGCGACCGTCGGCGCCCTCGTCGTGCTCAACGCGGTGGGCGACGTGTTCACCCTCGAAGGAGAGAGCCTCACCGGCGGCCACCATGCTTCCATGGAGATGCCGGAGGGGCCGCCGACGCCGAACAACACCTCGCTCATCTGCGTGGCAACCGACGCCGGCATCACCGACCGCAACGAGCTGCGCCGGGCCGCCATCCGGGCCCACGACGCCCTCGCCGCCTGCGTGCGCCCCGCCCACACCCGGTACGACGGCGACACCGCGTTCGTCGTCTCCTTCGGCGAGCCTGCGGACGACGACATCGTCGACGCGGTGCAGCAGGCGGCGTTCGTCGCCGTGGGCCGCGCCATCGAGTCGGCGGTACGCGCCGTCTCGGAGGGATCACGGTGAAGACCGAGCTGGAGATCCTCGAAGCCGAGGCGCTGGTGTGCACCAGATGCCGCCTTGCCGAAGGACGCACCAACGTCGTGTTCGGCTCCGGCGACCCGGCGGCCGATCTCATGTTCGTCGGGGAGGGACCCGGCAAGCGTGAGGACGAGCAGGGCCTGCCCTTCGTCGGCCCCTCCGGGATGCTGCTCGAGGAGCTGCTCGGTGAGATCGGGCTCACCCGGGACCAGGTGTACATCGCCAACGTGGTCAAGTGCCGCCCCCCGAACAACCGCGACCCGCGTGAGGATGAGATCGACGCCTGCAAGGGGTACCTGCGCTCGCAGATCCAGCTCATCGATCCCCGGGTGGTGGTGACGCTTGGCAACTTCGCCGCCAAGCTCCTGCTCAACACCGACACCGGAATTACCCGTCTGCGCGGCGTCGCCTACGAGTGGTGGGGGCGCCACCTGGTGCCCACCTTCCACCCCGCCGCTGCCCTGCGCGGCCGGCCCCAGGTGAAGTTGGACATGCAGAGCGACTTCGCCCTGGTTCGCAACATCCTGGACGGTAATCTCGCCTCAGATCCGGCCCCGGACGACCAGCAGCCGACCCCGGCGCCGGACCCGCAGCAACTCGGCCTGTTCAGTGGATGAAGCCCATCGAGGTCCGCACGGACGATCCCAGTGAGACTCTCGCCCTGGGGCGGCGGCTGGCGCCGCTGCTCAAGCCAGGGGATGTCGTCGTGCTCAACGGACGCCTCGGCACCGGCAAGACGCTGCTCACTAGCGGCATTGCCGAGGGGCTGGGGGTGACCGACCAGGTGGCGAGCCCGAGCTTCGTCATCGTGCGCCGCTACGACGACGGCTTCCTGCCCCTCACCCACGCCGACGTCTACCGGCTCGGGTCGATCGGCGAGTTCGACGACCTGGAACTCGAGGAGTCCGCCGCCGACGGGGTCCTGGTGATCGAGTGGGGCCAGGCCGTCGCCGCCGCGCTCGGTGACGACCGCCTCGACATTGACATCACCATCGACGGGGAGCACGCCAGGCTGATCCGGATCATCCCGCAGGGGTCGTGGGTCGACCGCTCCCTCGAGGAGGTGGCGTGAAGGTCCTCGCCATCGAGACCGCCACTCCGGCGTCGTCGATCGCGCTCGGCGAAGACGGCGCACTCGCCGCCCTCAACGTGCGGGTGGATTCCCGCGGCCACGTCGGCTTTCTCGTCCCTGCGATCGACTTCTGCTTCCGGTCGAGCGGCTGGGCGCGCGACGACATCGACGTGGTGGTCGTCGACCGCGGCCCCGGGCCGTTCACCGGGATCCGCGCAGGACTGGCGACCGCCCAGGCCTTTGCCGCAGCCCTCGGGGTCCCGCTCGTCGGCGTGTCCTCACTCACGGTGCTCGCCGTTCGTGCTGCCACCGGGCACCGACGCATCTGGTCGGTGGTCGACATGCGGCGCGGGCAGGTGGCGGTGGCGCCCTACCGGCCGCTCCCCGGTGGCGTCGCTCCCGACGGCACAGCCGAGGTCGTGGATCCCGACGAATTCCGGGCAATGCTGGACGCCGACGCCAGCGATGCCCTCATCGTGGGCGACTGGCCCGCCCTCCCGGAGGCGACGTGGAAGGGCCTGCACCGGGTGCGCTTCGGGCGCCCCCGCTACCCATCGGCCGATGTCATCTGCGAGATCGCCGCCATCCGCAAGGACCACGAGGACTTCGCCGCCCCCGGCGAGGTGCGCGCCCTGTACATGCGGGAGCCCGACGTGCAGATCAACTGGCAGACCTTCCGGTCCGAGGGGGCGTGGTGAAGATACGGGACGCCCGCGCATCGGATCTCGCCGCCCTCGTCGCTCTCGAGGAAGCGGTCTACGACCAGCCCTGGCCGGAGCCGGTGATCGAAGGCGAGCTGGCTCAGCGCAATCGCATCTATCTCGTCATCGAGGAGCGGGGTCGCCTCATCGGGTTTGGCGGCCTGATGCTGGTCGACGAGGACGCCCATGTCACCACGCTCGGCATCGCTCCCGGGCACCGGCGCAAGGGCCTTGCCTCCCGGCTGCTCCTCGACCTCATCGACCGGGCGCTGGAGAGCGGCGTGCATCACCTCACCCTGGAGGTTCGTGAGTCCAACACCGACGCCCAGCAGCTCTACGAGCGATTCGGGCTGGCCGCGGTGGGCAAGCGCCACGGCTACTACAGCACCGAGGATGCGGTGGTGATGTGGGCAACCGACATCGACGGCGCCGAGTACCAGCAGCGCCTTGCCACGATCCGGCAGGCCCTCTGGGTGGCAGCGTGAGCGGCCCGCTCGTGCTCGGGATCGAGACGAGCTGTGACGAGACCGGCGTCGCCGTTCTCGATGGCTACGAGGTGCGCTCTTCGATTCTGGCTTCCCAGACCGACGCCCACGCTCGCTTTGGGGGAGTCGTTCCCGAGGTCGCCGCCCGGGCCCACGTCGAGTCGATCCGTCCGCTCGTCCACCAGGCCCTCGGCCGGGCCGGGGTGCACTCCCAGCAGCTCGATGCGGTGGCCGCCACCAGGGGCCCGGGGCTGGTGGGAGCGCTCATGGTCGGGTTCTCCTTCGCCAAGGCGCTGGCCTGGAGCCTGGGCAAGCCGCTCTACGGGGTCGATCACATGGAGGGCCATCTGTTCGCTCCCCGGCTCGAGTACGAGGAATACCAGCCCCCGGCGGTGGCCCTGTTGGCGTCGGGAGGGCACAGCCAGATCGTGCACGCCCGGGCCTGGGGCGACTACGAGACCCTCGGCATGACGATCGACGATGCGGCCGGCGAGGCCTTCGACAAGCTGGCCCGATTCATGGGACTCGGCTACCCGGGCGGACCCGCCATCGACGCTCTCTCCGACGACGGGGATCGCGGATCCGTCGACTTCCCACGAGCGCTGAGCGACCGCCCCTACGACTTCTCCTTCTCCGGGTTGAAGACCGCTGTCGTCACCTACCTGGAGCAAGCTCGCGACGCCGGTGAGCTGCCGCCGCAGGCGGATGTGGCGGCCTCGATCCAGGAAGCCATCGTCGACGTGCTCGTCGAGAAGACCTTCAACGCGGTCGACGGCACCGGGGTCCGAGGCGTATCTGGAGGCCGGG
>CAYQZO010000053.1:0-9204 GCA_964421925.1 uncultured Acidimicrobiaceae bacterium | reverse complement strand
TGGGCCGCGGTCTCATAGGCGGCGAGGCCGAGCGCCTTCTCGCCCGCCGCCACCTAGAAGTGGATCGCCTTGGCGTCGACGCCGGCCTCGGTGTAGTGGTAGGCGAGGTCCTCGAGTCGATCCGGGTGCAGTGCCTCCAACCCGGCCGCGTTGTCGTAGTGCAGCTGACGGAGCTCGGCGCCCTCGATGGAGTCGAGGATCACCCGCCGCACCTGGGCGTGGGCGAAGTCGTAGCCGGCGTCTCCCTCGATGAGCAGTCCCCGCCGCAAGAGGTCGTCGACGGCCTGGAGGACGCCGAGGCGGGGGAGCCCGGTCGTTCGCGACACCAAGTCGGGATCCAGGGTGCCGGCGGTCACGGCCGCCGCGTTCAGCACCCGCCGGGTCTCCCGGTCGAGCGCTCCGAGGCGGCGGGCGATGACCTGGGCGATGCCTCCGGCCACCGGGACGATGGGCTCGACGTCGGAGAGCACGGCGACGCCCTGGGCCTCCTCGTGCCAGGCACGCAAGGTCTCCAGGATGAACAGGGGATTGCCGCCGGTCTCGAAGAAGAGTCCCTCGGCGAGCTCGCGCGCCGCCGGGGCCGACTCCAGGCTCTCCTCGACGAGCAGCCCGGTCTCGGCCTGGGTGAGGGGCGGCAGCTCCACGCGCGCTGGTGCGGCGATGCCGTCGAGG
Organism: uncultured Acidimicrobiaceae bacterium; assembly: GCA_964421925.1. GTDB lineage: Bacteria > Actinomycetota > Acidimicrobiia > Spongiisociales > UBA5794 > JACZST01. The sequence goes on along the minus strand of CAYQZO010000053.1, from coordinate 8,532 downwards.
CGGAGCAGCAGCTCCCACAGCTCGGGGCGCTCCCGCGCCTCGTCCCGCCGGAAGGACAGGCAGAGCAGCATCCCGGTGTCGTCGATGGCGGGTACGGCCTCGGTGAGCAGGCTGAGCGACTCCAGGTCGCTCCACTGGGCGTCGTCGATGAACAGTGCCGTTGCGTTGAGCGTCGCCAGCGCGACCATGAGCCGCCGCACGACCTGGCCGAGGCGGTCCTGCTGCTCGTCGGGATGGAGTGTTCCCGGCACGGGCACGTCCGGGAGCCAGGTCCGGATCGCCGGGGCGATGTTGGCCAGATCGGCCAGGTCGGCGTCGTCGAGGATCTCGGCGAGCTGCTGGGCGCGCAGCGGCGTCAGCGCGCTCTCGATGGCGGTGCGCAGGGTTCGCAGCGGGTGGAGCATCTCCTCTTCCGAGCAGCTCGCCAGCAGTACGGACAGGCCCCGCCACGAGGCATCGTCGGTGAGCTCCTGGATGAGCCGGGTCTTGCCGATCCCGGCGTCGCCCTCGATGAGGAGGACGCCGCCCCGCCCGCTGAGCGCCTCCTCGAGCTGGCGAAGGGCCACCATCCGCTGTTCTCTGCGCCCGACGAGCGGGATGCGGCGCTCGGCATCCAGCAGCGGGGAGCTCGCCTTGGGGGCAAACGGGCGCTCGCCCTTGTCCCGCATCTGGGCGACCTCGTCGCGCAGCGCGGTGGTCTCGGGCGCCGGCTGGGTCCCGAGCTCCTCGGCGAGGATGGCGGCGACCAGGTCGTACTGGCGCAGGGCCTCGTTGGAGCGGCCGAGCAGGAAGCACAGCCGCATGACCTCGCGGTGGGCGTCCTCGCGCATCGGGTCGTGCAGGGTGATGCGGCGGGCGTAGGACAACGCGGTGTCGTAGTCCGCCCGCGCCTTGTGCAATGCCACCAACCGCTCCAGGGCGGTGAAGTAGCGGGAGCGCAGGCGCATCCGCTCCAGGTCGGTCCACGGCTCGTAGAAGCCGGCGAGGAACTCACCGCGGTAGAGATCCACTCCCGCTTTGAGCTCGGCGAGGCGCTCCTGCTCGCTGCCGGCGCGCTCTTCGGCGTTGGCGAGGTGCTCGTCGAACTCGGCGACGTCCAGCCAGAACCGCGCTGCGGTGTCGACGGCAACCGTGCCGTGGGTGACGTCGAGGATCGACTCCCCGCCCGGCGCCTCGTCGAGGGCGGTCTGGATCTGCCACAGGGCGTGGCTGAGCCGCCGCCGTGCTGACGACTCGCTCCGCTCCGGCCAGAACGTGCCGGCGAGCAGGTCGCGTGTGTGCCGGAGGTCGCGGTGGGTGACGAGATAGGCGAACAGCGATCGTCCCACCGCCGACGGGATCGGCGGGAGGGTCTGCCCCTCGACATCCAGCTGGAAGCCCCCGAGCAGATGGACGCGCAGAATCGCCATGCCGGCACCGAACATACCCGCTTGGTGATCCCTCGGGGTGGGAAATGCGGTCGTGGCGACGACCCGGCGCGGCGGCTAGGGCCGGGCTTCGCGGAGCTCGGTGCGCTCCTCCCGGTAGTGGAGGACGTCCCAGGCGACGAGCGCACAGCACACGATGGTGACGACGGCGAGCGCCGCCAGCGCCGGCACCACCAGGGCGATGGGGATGGCCGCGACCATCACGATCCCGGCGACGAGTCGGCCCGGACCGATCCAGCCCGGTCGATCCGGGGTATCGCGAACGTGGTAGACCAGCCGAATCCGCATAGCGACGTGAGTGAGGAAGTAGAGGGCAAGCCCGCCACACAGCGCCACCGCGGGGACGGCGGCGAGGGGCTCGTCGACCTCCTCCACGGTGAGCTTGAGGCCGAGGGCGAAGAGCACGATCCCGGCGATCATCGGCAGGTGCAGGTAGGCGTAGTAGTCGCGGGCGAGCCGGGCCCGGGCCGCACCGCTGGTCTCGGCGAGCTGACGCTGACCGAAGATGGCGTAGACGTCGAAGTACGCCCACCACAGGGCGGCGATGGTGACGATGCCGAGCAGGGCGGCGGCGATGACGCCGGCGCGCAGCGAGGCGCCGGCGGCACCGACGCCGATGGCGATCAGCGACTCGCCGAGGGCGATGATGACGATGAGCCCGTGGCGTTCGGCGAAATGGGCCGGGGAGATGTTCCAACCGGCTCCGGCACCGATGAGGGCGCCCCCGTAGAGGATGATGAGGGCCACGACCCACAGCGCAGCCTGGTCGGCGCCGTCGAGGAAGGCGGCCAGGAGGATGATGACCGGAGCCAGCGTCGCGGTGGGGGCGAAGCGCACCAACCGCTCCCGGAAATCGGGATCTCTCCTGGCGGCGATGGCGAACAGGCCCAGGTTGATGAGGCGCACCAGCAGGTAGGCAACCCCGAACAGCACCGCGGTCCCGGCGAAAGCGCCGGGCACGGCGAGGCCGACGACGAGCATCGCCGCCATGGCGGCGAACATGCCCACCCGGACCAAGCCTTCCTCCGGCTCGAGGGTGTTGGTCAGCCAGGCGTAGCCGGTCCACGCCCACCACAGGGCGGCGAGCACGAGCAGCCCCTGGGTCACGCCGCGCAGGGTCAGGTCGTGGGACATGAGCTCGGTGACCTGGGTGATGGCGTATACGAAGACCAGGTCGAAGAAGAGCTCGAGCGGCGTCACCCGCTGCTCACGCGTCGCCATCGGGCCACGCTAGTGGTGGGCAGCCGACCGCCGTCGATCGAGGGACGTTGGGCTCTACCGGCGCCGGTGGGGGATTCGTAGCGTGGAAGCGAACCTCAAAGGAGCGCGACCATGACCGTCCTCGTCGCCTATGCCAGCCGCCACGGCTCCACCGCCGGGATCGCCGAGCGGATTGCCGCGACTATGACAGAAAGCGGCGTTGCCACCGAGGCCCGGAGCGTCGACGATGTCGACGACGCCGCCGTCTACGACGCCTTCGTCATCGGCAGCGCCGCCTACATGTACCGCTGGCTCAAGGAAGCCACGACCTTCGTCAGGCGCAACCGCGACCTGCTCGCCGCGCGCCCGGTGTGGCTGTTCAGCAGCGGCCCGCTCGGCACCGATCTCGTCGACGAACAGGGCCGTGACATCTTCTCCGCCATGCGTCCCAAGGAGTTCGACGAGCTCGGGCCGCTGATCCATCCCCGCGGCGAGAACGTGTTCTTCGGGGCGTGGGACCCGGATGCCCCGCCGGTCGGGTTGGCGGAGCGTTCGATGCGGCTGCTCCCCAAGGCCAGGGAGGCGATCCCCGCCTGGGCGAGGGCCATCGCCGGCGAGCTCCGGACCGCGAGCCTCAGCCGATCTGCACCAGCCGGCTGATCCACGCCGGGTAGGCGCAGCTCCCCTCGCCGCCGAGGCGGAGGCCCGCCGGGAGCGCGGCCCCGACGAAGAGGGCGTCGACGCCGGCGCGAAAGGCCTCGGCCAGCAGCGTGCCCGGCCCGAAGGTCTCCAGGGCGATGGTCCACGCCTGCAGTGGACCGGTGCGAACCGTGGCCAGCTCCACCTCGCAGCCGGCATCGGCATATCCGTGCAGCGGGTAGCGGCGGGTGACGATGTCCTTCTCCACTTCGATGCCGGAGCCGATGTCGATGGATCGATCCGCGGGGGCGGTGAACTTCACCCAGTCCTCCACCCTGCCCGCGATGCCGGGAGCCAGGTCGACCAGGCTGCCGCCCCGAAGCAGGAACTTGGCGTCGACGCTCTCCCGGTTGCGGCGCTTGATGCCGACACCGCGGCGGGCCGCCTCGATGTCGTAGGTATCGACGCGGTGTTCGAGGGCGGCACTCCCGGGAAGGCCGGTGAACCAACTGGCGACGTCGGTGGGGAGCGCGCCGGAATGGAACCAGCGCACCTCGCGGGTCAGCAGCACCTCCGCCGGTGCACCGGAAAGCCAGGCGATGTCTCCCAGTGCGGTGCCCAAGGCAGCGCAGGCTAGTTTGCGCCGAGCCGCCCGGTCCAACCGGTCGGGGAAACCGGCGAGGCGGCTACTCCTCCTCGCCGGCGGCGTCGGCGGCCTGCCATCGGGCGCGAGCAGCGTCGACACCCCGGTCGATGGCCTTGCCGAGCTCGTCGGCAGCCTGTTTGGCCGCCTCCAGCGCCGCCATCCGGGCATCGCGGGTCTCGTCCCACGCCGCCATCAGCGAATCGCCGGCGCGCTCCAGGGCCGCCTCGGCTTCATCCATCCACGAGGGCTTGCTCTGTTGGTCCTGTGGCTCTTCGTCCATGGTCTCTCCTTGGTCCATCTCTCTATTGTCGCGGATCCGCGGCGCGGTCGCCCGCCGCGGCGAACGCTGCGCTCAGCTCGGGGAGCACCTCCTCGACGTCGCCCACGATCCCATAATCGGCGAAGCGGAAGATGGCGGCGTCGGGGTCCCGGTTGATGCCGAGGATGGTGCGCGACTCCTTCATCCCAACCACGTGCTGCAGCGCCCCGGAGATGCCGCAGGCGATGTAGAGGCGGGGATGCACGGTGGTGCCGGTCTGGCCCACCTGCACCGAGCGGGGGGCGAGGCTCGCCTCCACGGCGGCCCTGGTGGCAGCGACCCGGCCGTGCAGCTGGTCGGCGAGCTCCTCGATGAGGTGCCAGTTGGATGCGTCGCATCCGGCGCCGCCCGCCACGATGACCTCGGCATCGCTGAGGCGCACGTCGGTCCGCTGCAGCGTGCGCTCCAGCACCTCCACCGCGAAGTCCGAGGGCTCGAACTCGACGGTGAGCTCCTCCACCTCGAGGGCGCGGGGGTGCTCGGTGGCACGGAACACCCCCGGCCGCACCGTGGCCACCTGGGGCCGGGCCTCCGGGCACAGACAGGTGGCGAGCACACCACCGGCCATGGCGGGGCGCACCTGGTGCAGCAGGTTGGGGTAGGTGGTGCCGCGGTGCTGCCAGTCGGCGACGTGGAGATCGGTGCAGTCGGCGGCGATCCCCGTGTCGAGCATGGCCGCCACCCGCGGCGCCAGATCGCGGCCGGTGGTGGTGGCACCGAACAGCACCATCTCCGGCTCCCGGGCGGTGACGGCGGCGGTGACGATGCGGGCTTCGGGCATCCCTCGGTAGCTTGCGAGCCGGTCATCGGTGAAGGTGAGCACGAGGTCGGCCCCGAACGAGGCCGCTTCCTCGGCTGCTGCGCCGAGGTCGGAGCCGATGAGCAGTGCCGCCACCGAGCTGCCCACCCGGGCCGCCAGCTCGACGGCCCTGGAGATGAGCTCGGTGGACACCGCGCCGAGCGCCTGGTCGACGAGCTCGCCCACCACCCACACCTTTGGGTCGCCCGACGGCGTCGCACTCGCCGCGGCCGTCTCCGCTACCACCGGCGCGGCCGCGTGCGCAGGCGAGCCGGCGGCTCGCAGCTCGGCGACGAGCTGTTCGTAGCCGAAGTCGGCATCGACGAACCGGCAATCGGCCTTGGGGAGGGGCACCATCTCCATGTGAGCCACCTTGGTCGGCGACGCCCGCAGTCCGACCCGGGTTGCATCGAGGCCGAGGTCGGCAGCACCGAGCACCGCGACCTCGGCCCGGGCCGCCCGCTGCCGGCCGGGCAGGGTCGGATAGCGCGGCGTGAACCCGGTCTCGGCCACGGTGACCACAGCCGGCAGGGGCAGCGACACCACCTCGTAGCCACCCTCGACGATACGGCGGGCGATCATCCGGCCGTCCTCGATGCGCAGGTCCTCACAACCGGTTGCGATCGGCACTCCCAGCCGGTAGGCGACCTGGGGTCCGACGTGGCCGGTCTCGCCGTCGATGGCGGTCAGCCCGGCGAGCACCAGATCGAAGTCGCCCACGTGTTCGACCGCAGCCGAGAGCGCGTTGGCGGTCGCCCAGGTGTCCGACCCGGCGAACGCCCGATCCGTGAGCAGCACCCCGCGTTCGGCGCCGAGCGCGATGCAGTCACGCAACGCCTCTTCGGCCCGGGGTGGGCCCATCGACACCGCCACCACCTCGTCCGCCAGACGAAGAGCAGCTTCCAGGGCGTGTAGATCGGCCGGGTTGACGATGGCCGCCGCCGAGGCGCGGTCGATGGTGCCGTCGGGGCGTACCCCGACCGACCCCATGCGGACGTCGGGGACCTGCTTGACGAGAACGATCGCTCGCACGGCCCGCTGCCGGTCGACTCAGCGCTTCTTTCGACGCGACCGGAAGATCGACCGCAGCACCAGCAGCGCCACGATGGCGACGACCTGGGACACGATGAGCACCCGGGTGGTGTCGGCGGCGGGCACCCAGGTCACCTCGTCGCCTTTGATCTGATACGCACCCACCGGGCGGGCGGTCATACCGAAGCCGCCGCCGGAGCCCCCGGGCACGTCTTCGCCCGGCTCGCCCTCACCGGCGCCGCCGCCACCGCGCACCGCGGCAGCGGGGATCAGGACGACGCCGTTCCTCTCGAGCGGCTCCCCGAAGACACGACCCACGGTCAGGGTGTCGCGTGCGTCTGCGAGCAGCTCATCGACCTTGGACATGATGATTCCTTCCTCTTGGAGGCCCGTGTCCAGCTTGGAGGAGCGGCGCGGTGGTCGATAGGGGAGAAGCGCACTATCGGGATGGGCGAAGGCAGCGCGGCGCGATCGGGCCGCCTCGACGACTCGTGCCGGGCCCGATGGCGCTGCGCCCGGGTGTCAGTCGTCGTCGAGCCAGTCGAGGAACTCTTCGAAACGATCGTCGACGTCGTCTTCGGTCTCGTCGTCGTCGTCCCACTCGTCGTAGAGCTCGTCGTCGGTGGAGTCGTAGTCCAAGCGATTGGTCATGGCGCCGGCCTCCGTTTCCTCAGGACGCCGCGTTGATATCGGCCAATCCGGGGCCATTTCTCAAGACCCTGGGGCGATGTTTCTTCCCGGGGATGCCCTTTAGAGGCGTTTGTCTCTACATCGCTGCGGAGGCGGTGACCTAGGTTCGGAACAGCGGTCCTCGCAGCTCGCCCTGATCGACCGGGTGATGGAGGATCCCGCCGGACGAACGGAGAGCCGCGTGAAGCCGAATCTCGCGGAGAGGAAGCAGGTGACACCCTCCTCCATCCCGCACACCAGAGCGTGGGGCATCGCCCTTGCCGTCGCCACCGCGGTCATCAGCGGGTTCGCCATCTTCTTCAACAGCTATGGGGTCGCGGCGTGGCGGGATGCGGGCGCGTCCACCGCGACCTACACCACGGCGAAGAACATCGTCGCCGCCGCCCTGCTCGGCGGCCTGCTCTTCGTCCTGTCCCGCCGTTCCTCCGAGGAGGGATTCACCCGCCCGACGTCACGGCGGCAGTGGCTCGGACTCGGGGCGGTCGGGTTGATCGGAGGCAGCATTCCCTTCCTCCTCTTCTTCGAAGGGCTGGCCCGGGCCACCTCGACCCAGGCAGCCTTCATCCACAAGAGCCTGCTGATCTGGGTCGTGATCCTGGCGGTCCCGCTGCTCCGAGAACACTTGAGCTGGCCCCACGTCGCCGCCATCGGCCTCCTCATCGGAGGCCAGTTCGTTCTGGCGGGCGGCGTCACCGACCTCGGGCTCGGGGTGGGGGAGGCGATGATCCTCGCCGCCACCCTCCTGTGGTCGGTCGAGGTCGTCGCCGCCAAGAAGCTCCTCGGCGGGCTGTCGCCGCTCACGGTCGGCACCGCCCGCATGGGGCTCGGTATCGTGGTCCTGGTCGGCTACTGCATCGCCACCGGCGCATTCGCCGGGCTGGGCCGGCTCGGGTGGGACCAATGGTTCTGGGCCCTGTTCGCCGGCTCGATCCTGAGCGCCTACGTGGCCACCTGGTACGGCGGGCTTGCCCGCGCCCGGGCCGTCGACGTGACCGCGGTGCTCGTGTTCGGAGCGGTGATCACCGCCGCGCTGCGATCGGGCGTCCGGGGCACGGCGCTTGCACCCCGGGGCCTCGGGCTGGTGCTGATCACGGCGGGCACGGTGCTCGTCGTCGCCTCGAGGCGATCGGAGATGCCCTCCCCATGACGTCGGGTGCCGGGCGCTTCGTGCGGTACGCCTACCCGCCGAACGCGCTCGGCTACTGCGGACCACACGATCACGACGCCCTGTTCGAGTACGGCACCGCCGGTGTCGTCGATGGCGGGCTGCTGTCGCTGATCCGGGACTTTAAGGGGGCCTGGCCGTACCTGGAGCTGATCGGCCGGGCCAACGGCAGGGACCCGCTCGACGCCGCGGTGGTCGAGGCCTACTGGATCGGGAACCGCCTCCTGGAGCGCGTCGACACCACCATGCTGGGCGCTTCCGTCGATGGGCGGTTCCGTCGACGCACGGGCTCGTCGTGGGATGCGGTCGCCGATGCGCTGGAGGCGGGGGCGAAGCCCAGCCACGGGTTCCACGTGTTCTGCGTCTATCCGTGGGTGGGGCTGATGCGCTCCGGCCTCACCGACCAACCCCTCCATGTCCTCGATCGATGCCGCATCCGGTGGGGCCGCGTCGTCGACACCGACGGCGACGCGGCGATGGTGGAGTCCCGACCGCTCGTCCTGGACGACGACCGGCTCGCCCTCGGTCCGCCGCAGCCGGAGCGGGTGACGTGGGCCCGGGGCGGGCACGGCCTGGTCGGGCGCCTCCGCCGTGGCGATCGGGTTGCGATGCACT
>CAYQZO010000052.1:0-9236 GCA_964421925.1 uncultured Acidimicrobiaceae bacterium | reverse complement strand
ACAAGATGTGCGAGTCCCAGGTCCAGGCGTGGGTGAAGCCGAGCCCCTCGGCTCGCTTGGTCAGGTCGATGACCCGGGAAGCGGGCGGGTTGGTCTGCAGGACGACACCGAAGTCCATGGCGACACGCTACACCCGTCGGCGCCCGAGAGCGCGAAAAGTCAATCCACCAGGTATCCGCCGTCGATCACGATGGTGTCTCCGCTGTGAAACGCGGAGGCATCCGAGGCGAGGTACACCGCGATGCCGGCGAAGTCCTCCGGCGTGCCCCAGCGCCGGAGCGAGGTGCGGCGCAGCTGGCTCTCGAATCGCTCATCCGCAAGGAGCGCCTCGGTCATGTCGGTCTCGATCCAACCGGGAAGGATGGCATTGGCCCTGATACCAAACCGGCCGTACTCGACCGCGATGCTGCGCACCAGCGCCGACACCGCCGCCTTGGATGCTGCGTAGGGAGCACCCCGGGGCATGCCGAGCAGCGAGGACAGGCTGCTGGTGACGACGAGGGACCCTCCCTCGCCGCGCTCGATGAAGTGACGCAAGGCGGCACGCAACGTGAGAAACACGCCGACCTGGTTGACGCCCGAGACCGCTTCCCATTCATCGAGCGACACGTCGACGAAGCGACTGCCCCACCCGATGGTGCCGGCATTGGCAAAACAGGCGTCGACCCTGCCGAGTCGCTCCACGGTGGCGGCGAAGGCCTGTTCCACCGCCTCCTCGTCGGATACGTCCACGGAGAGGCCCTCGACTCGGCCGCCGTGGTCGGCGAGCGACTTCGCCGCCGCCGCGTTCTTGGCTTCGTTGCGCCCCCAAATGGCCACGTCGGCACCGGCGGCGGCGAGGCCCTCAGCCATGCCCAGCCCGATCCCACCGTTGCCGCCGGTGACCAGGGCGACCTTGCCGCTGAGATCGAACGGTCCCACGACGATGACTGTAACTAGCGCAGACCCCGGGTAGCGTGACCCCATGTTGCGCGTGGTGGCTCTCGTCGGGACCCTTGCCATGCTCGCCGTCTCGTGCACCCAGGGGTCGGATGCGACCTCGACGAGCGGGTCCGCTCCCGAGTCGACCACCACCATCCCCCTCACCGAGTTCACCACCATCGGAGAGGTGTCGGCGGTCGTCAACGGCGACACCGTGCAGCTCGACGTGGGCAACGAGCAGCTGGTCGTCCGGCTCCAGGGGGTGTGGGCACCCCACGGCGAGCAGTGCTACGCCGCCGAAGCCGCCTCCATCCTCGCTTCCATCGCCGGTGGGCAGAGCGTCGGCGTCGTCGGCGAGACCGACGACGCCGATGGCACCCCGCTTCGCTACCTGATCATCGACGCCGAGGTCCCGGTCCTGATCAACCTCGAGCTCGTCGCCGCCGGTGGCGCCGCCGCGCTCCACGGCCACGACCTCGCCGGTGACTTCCTGCGGGTGAACGAGCGGGCCTACGCATCCGGCAAGGGCATGTGGGGCACCTTCGTGTGCGGGCAACCCGAGGGCTCCGTTGCTCCGGACCGTCCCCAGATACGCATCGATCAGCTGATTCCGCCGGGCGGCGGCGAGGCCGGTTCGGTGGTGGTGATCAACCAGTCCTACACCCAGGTCGACATCGGGGGCTGGACCATCAGCGAAGTGGGAATGCCCACCACCTTTGCCTTCGCCGACGGCTCCACGGTGCCCCCGGGAGAGCTCATCCGCCCCGCCGTCCAATGCACCGGTCCCGCGGTCTGTGTCCGGGACGAGTTGTGGACGGCGGGCGGGACGCTGCTCCTCCGGGACGCACTCGGCAACGTCGTGGATCGGTTCGTCTACGAGCCGTAGGAGAATTGGTCGCGTGCGTCTCCGGGACCACATAGTGGTCCTCCAGACGCACGCGACGGAACAACCGCCGCCTCAGTGGCGGACGGCCGCCGTCTTCATCTCCATGAACAGCCGGAGGTAGTCGGGCCCGCCCGCCTTGGCGTTCGACCCCGACATGTTGAACCCGCCGAAGGGCTGGATGCCGACCAGGGCGCCGGTGATCTTGCGGTTGATGTACAGGTTGCCCACGTAGAACTCCCGTTTGGCCCGCTCGATGCGGGCTTCGTCGCCGGTGTGCAGGCCGCCGGTGAGCCCGTACTCGGTGCCGTTGGCGATGGCGAGCGCGTCGTCGAAGTCGGAGGCCCGGATCACCGAGAGCACGGGCCCGAAGATCTCGTGCTGGGCGAGCCGGGCATCCCGGTCCACGTCGACGAAGATCGTGGGCTCGATGTAGTACCCGCCGTCCTTGTCCACGGCGCTCCCGCCCATCACCAGGGTGGCCTCGTCCTTGCCCGCTTCGATCTCGGCCAGGATGGACTTGTGCTGGGCGGCGGAGATCACCGGGCCCACCGGATGGTTCTCGGCGGGCGGCCCGATGGAGAGGCCGGCGGCGATGTCGACCACCTTGTCGACGAGCTGGTCGTGGATGGCGTCGACGGCGATGAGCCGGGAGCACGCTGAGCACTTCTGGCCCTGGAACCCGTATGCCGAGCGCACCACGTCGGCGGCGGCCGCATCCAGATCGGCGGTCTCGTCCACGATGAGGGCGTCCTTGCCCCCCATCTCCATGTAGGCCCGCTTCAGCCACAACTGGCGCTCGCCGACCCTGGCGGAGCGCTCGGCGATGCGGAGCCCGACCTCCTTGGATCCCGTGAAGTTGATGAACCGGGTCCTCGGGTGGTCGACCAGGGTGTCGCCGACCTCGGAGCCGGCCCCGGGTATGAAGTTGACGACCCCTTCGGGCACCCCGGCCTCGACGAGCACCTCCATCAGCCCCCACCCCACCAGCGGCGTGTTCGACGCCGGCTTGACGACGACGGTGTTGCCCGCGGCCACCGGGCCCATCGTCATCCCGACCAGGATGGCGAGCGGGAAGTTCCACGGCGGGATCACCACCCCGGCCCCGAGCGGCTGCAGCCAGGACTCGTTGGTCTCACCCGGGTAGTCATGGACGGGCACCGGCTTGGCCATCTCCAGGGCCTGATGGGCGTAGTAGCGGCAGAAGTCGATGGCCTCGGCGACGTCGGCCTCGGCCTCCGCCCAGTTCTTGCCGGCCTCGTAGGTCTGCCAGGCGGCGAACTCGTGGATCTTGGCGGCGAACAGGTCACCGACCCGGTGCGCCATGGCAGCTCGCTCCTCGGCGGACCGTGCCGACCAACCGGGAAAGGCGGCCCACGCCGCGTCGATCGCGTCCGCTGCCTGCTGTTTGGATGCGGACGAGGCGGTGCCGATCACCCGGTCCGGGCGGGCGGGATCGACGCTCTCGATGCTGCGCTTGGTCGTGATCTGCTCGCCACCGATGAGGAGGGGCGCATGCAGGCCGATGCGGTCATCGACGGCGGCCAGCGCCTTCTCGTAGCTGGCCTTGGGGCCATCCTGGGTGAAATCCGAATAGGGCGTTGCCTGGTATGGCTGCAGCATCGGGCGTCCTTTCGTCTGTGCTGGCCAGGGTACGCCGTGCGGGAAGCACATCGAACCTCAAGGGGGCCGGGAACGGCGCCGATATGGCGGGAATGGAACCCTCTGTGCTGGTGATCGAGGATTCTTCGAGTGTTCGCCGCCTCATCGAGGTGTGCCTGCGTCCGCTCCAGGTCCAGGTCCGCTCGGTCGAAGACGGGGTGCTCGGGCTCGAAGCCGCCATCTCGGACATCCCGCACGCCATCGTGCTCGACATCGGGCTTCCCGGAATGGACGGGTGGGAGGTCCTGGCGAGGCTGCGGGCCAACGAGGACACGAGGCGGGTCAAGGTGCTGGTCCTCACCGCCCACGCCCAACCGGAGATGGCCGATCGGGCCGCCGAGAAGGGCGCGGACTCGTTCATGACCAAGCCGTTCCGCCCCGAGGAGTTGCGCGAGTCGGTCCAGGAACTCCTCGCCCTGGCGGTCACCAAGTAGCCAGCCCGCACCGGCCGAGCTCGATGGAGGCCATGGTGGCGCCACGAGTGCTCGCCTACACCACGCGGCTCGACGCTAGGTGAGGAGTGCGGCGACGGCTTCGTCCGGTACCTGATCGAACACCTTGTACCAGCCACCCACTGCGAAGAACTGCCGTGGCTGCAAGGGGCAGACCACCGCATCGGCCGCCCGGGCGAGGCGGCGGATCGTGTCGGGAGGCCCGACCGGGATCGCGGCAATGACCTTCTTCGCCCCGCGGCGCCGCACCAGCTGCAGGGATGCCTCGAGCGTCGCACCGGTGGCCACTCCGTCGTCGACCACGACGCACACCCGTCCCGCGATGGGGACCGGCTCCCGCTCTCCTCGCAGCATTTCGGCGCGGCGGCGCACCTCCTCCAGCTGACGCTTGGTCTCCGCGGTGATGTAGGCGTCGTCGATCCGGTAGGCGTCGACGATGCGCGCGTCGAGATAGGTGGAGCCGTCCTCAGCGACCGCTCCGATGGCGAACTCGGGATTGCCGGGTGCGCCGAGCTTGTGGGCGATCAACACGTCGAGATCGCCGCCGAGCCGTTCGGCGACAACGGCGGCGACTGGAACGCCCCCGCGCGGGATGCCGAGGATCAGCGGCTGGTCTTCCGGCGAGACGATGTCGGCGAGCGCATCCGCAAGCTGCTCACCGGCGTCGACCCGATCCCGATACATACAGCGAGCGTATCGGACCGGTGACGGCTGGCAACCGACTTGCGAGTTACGGCTCGAGACTTGAGACTCGACGGATGCGCCGACTTCTCCTGCTCGCCAATCCGAGCGCCTCGGCGTTCACCGGCGCCCTGTTTCGCGACGTGGTCCGCATCCTGGAAGCCGACTTCGAGGTGAACACCGAGTGGCCCCACGGCGCCGACGCCGCCAGGAAGAGGGCTGCCGAGGCCGCCGGTGAGGGCTACCACGTGGTGGCCGCCATGGGTGGTGACGGGGTGGTTCATCACGTGGCCAACGGGCTCGCCTACACGCCGGCGGCCCTCGCCATCATCCCTTCAGGGACCACCAACGTGCTCGCCCGCATCTTCGGGTTGCCGACCGATGCCCGGAAAGCCGCAGCCGCCATGGGGACGCTCGACGCCGTACCTACCCGGATGGCGCTGGTAGAAGCCGAAACCACGACCGGCCCCATCACCGAGTACGCCACCTTCGCCCTCGGCGTCGGTTACGACGCCGACGTGGTGTCCCTGGCCGAGGAACGGCCCCAATCCAAGATCTGGCTCGGTGGAGCGCACTACGCCCAGTCCGCCGTCTCCACGCTGCTTCGCGAGTGGCGGAAGCGTCCGGCCAACCTCATGGTCGAGGTGGACGGCGAGCAAGCAGACGGGGTCTCGGTCCTGGTCCAGGTGCACAGCCCCTATACCTACTTCGGCCCGGTCCCGCTGCACATCACGAAGGAGCCGGTCGACGGGCTCGCCGCCGTGGTCGTGAACGACCTGGAGGTCCACCGTGCGGTCGAGATCGTGGTCCGCTCCGTGGTCGGCCGGCCGTTTCCGGAGCGGCTCGGCGCCGGCGTGTATACGGCGTTCGAAGCGCTGCTCGTCGTCGCCGAGCCACCCTCACCGTTCCAGGCCGACGGCGAACACCTCGGGATGGCCACGCACGTGCTGGTGCGAGAGGCCCGCGACGCCCTGCTAGCGCTGCGCTAGTCGGTGCGCTGGACGATCTGCAGGTGCGGGTATGCGATTTCGATCCCCTCCAGATCGAGCCGGTACTTCACCCGGCGCAGGAACTCCCGTTTGATCGCCCACCGCTGCTCGGGATCGGTGGTGAACACGGTGCGGATCACCACCGACGAATCGGCTAGCTCGTTGACCCCAAGCATCTCCGGTTCGCCGGCGTGGAAGCGCTCCCAGTCGTCGTCGCTGCGGAACCGGGCCGCCTCGTCGTCGATGGCAGCGATGGCGGCGTCGATGTCCGAGTCGTAGGTGATCCCGACATCGATCACCATCCGGCTGAAGTCGGGAGTCATGTTGGTGGCGACCCGCACCTCCCCGTTGGGCACATGGTGGAGGCTGCCGTCGAGTGACCGCAGCACCGTCGTGCGCAGCCGCATCTCCTCCACCGTTCCGGTGACGCCGGCGATCTCGACCACGTCGCCGAGCGCGTACTGATCCTCCACGAGGACGAAGAACCCTGCGATCACGTCCCTGACGAAGTCCTGGGCGCCGAAGCCAAGCGCGACGCCGACGAACCCGAGCCCGGCGACGAGCGGGCCGAGCGGGATCCCCCAAACCGTGAGCACGTAGATGACGACGCCGGCGAGGATTCCCAACGCGATGACGGTCTTGATCGTGCCACCGAGGGTCTCCAGCCGCTGCGCCCTCGCTTTCTGACTGAGATCGTCCCCGTCGGTCAGGGTGGCGACCTTTCGTCCAACCCACCGGTTCACCAGCCGGCTGAAGATCAGCCATGCGATGAGGCCGACGACGAGCACTCCTCCGGTGAGCACGAGATTCTGCAGCCACGTTGGCCAATCCGACCAGCTCACTGCTCGCTCCCTTCCAGTTGTGCCGAAAGCTCGGCGCACCCGACTGCGATCTCCGCCAGGATGGCGGCGAGCCGAGCCCGGTCCGCCACGGCGGCGGCGACCGCGACTCGATCGGTCGGATCGCTGAGGATACGTTCTGTGGTGGGGCCGCCGAGGTTGAGCTCGTGGACCGTCTTGGTCACCCAGGTGGGGTTGTGTGCGGTGCGAGCGATCTTCTCGAGGTGACCGCTGCCCGCACCCCGGTACAGACCGGCCTCCTCACCGAGAAGCCGGGCGGCGGCGGAGATGTCCTCCACGATCTTTGCCGCGGCGGCGTGCTTGGAGGCGAGCCGCTCGTCGAGGGCAGCCCGGAGGTCCTCGATCCCGGTCGGTGGGCCGGTCGGCGGGTCGGCGGCGACCAGGAAGGGCTTGGGGTCGGAGAAGCCGTCGCGGCGCAGCGTCTTGACGAGGTCGTCGGCTATCAGTTTGCGGGCATCGACCTGCTCGAAGTCCGCCTTCTCCAGCAAGTCCGCCTTGTTGAGGACGAAGATGAACTGCCGTTCGTAGCCGACCAAGGGGGCGAGGAAGTCGTCGTGCATCGTGGGGTCGTTGTACTTGACGGGGTCGAACACCCAGACGACGGCATCGAGGTGGGGAAGAAGCCGCTCGACGGCGGCGCGATGGTCGTAGGCGACGCTGTCGATGTCGGGCAGATCGACGAGTGCGATCGATGGCATCGACAGGTTGTCGGCAACGGCGGTGATCCCCATCGTGTCGAGCAGCGCTCGCATCGTCTCGTCTTCGGCCGGCGCCCAGGCAAGCGGTTCGTTGGTGTGGGGCCGAATGGCACTGACCGAGGCGATCTGCTCACCGGCGAGGGCGTTGAGCAAGCTCGACTTGCCCGACCCGGTGCCCCCGGCGATGGCGATCACGACGGCGGCGCCCAGGTAGTCCCGCCGCCGGCGTTCTGCGGCGGCGATGGTCGCCGCGGCCTCCCGGTCCTCGGGCGCGGCCACACCGGCCGCGTTGGCGACGGCGAGGTCGAGCAGATCCACGAGGGCGGCGAGGTCAGTCATCGGATGCGCCCTCTTCGACGTCGTCGAGCAGAGACGCGGCGGCCCGGCGAAGCGCGTTGGCCGGAGTGGGTGAGGTGTCGCCGAGGGCGGCGATGAACCCGCTGATCCTGGAATCTGCGGCGTCTCGAAGCGCCATGGTGAGCGCCTGGTTGCCCGCCATGCGCAGATCGGCGACCGCTTCGCCGAGCGCAGCCCTGATCCGGCGGTCGGGTACCAGGCCGAGATCGGCGGCAAGCCGCCATGCCTGATTCTCGACGGCACGCTTGCGGAACGGGTCGAAGGCGGATCGTTGCATCTGCGACACCGCGGCCGCGGTGACCTCGCGGTGCCAGGCATCGAGCGGGGCGGCGTCGACCGGTCCGGCTTCTTCGGCGGCCTGACGGGCGGTGGCGGCGAAGCGCGGATGGAGGGCGGCATCGTTGGCGACGGCGTCCATGGCCCGCCCTGTGGCCGCGGCGACGGTATCGAGCAACGTCGTTGCCGCAAGCGGCCAGGACAGCCGGGCCGCCGTGGCCAGCCGGGCCCGGTCGATCCTGGCGTCGGCGAAGGACCGCTCGGCGGTCTCCACCGCCTGGGCGACAAGCCGGTCCCGGTCCTCCACCAGCTGGGCGATCTTCTCCACCTGGTCCTGGACGTAGATGGCAGCTCCGCGATCCCGTCGTGCCACCACATCGGAACGACCGAGCGCGGCGATGCGGTCCCGAAGCATGTTCCCTTCCACCCGATCGCTCTTGGCCTCGGCGATGATGGTGAGCTCGTCTTCGAGGGAAGCGATGACGTCGACGCTGATGGCGGCGGCGAGCGCGGGATCGTTGGGAACCCGGTTGAGGGCAACGATGGTGGGCACGCCCCGGCGCTCGAGCTCGGTACCCAGCCGGCGCACCACCGCATCGGCGTAGCGGTCCGGAGTCAGCACGAGCACGGCGAGGTCTGAGCGATCGAGGGCGTGGCCCACCGAGTCGGGGTCGAGCTCGAACGGGGGTGTGTCGATCAGCACGAGGCCCCGCGAGCCGATCGGCCAGATCTCGGCATCACGGGTCGTGGGACGGAGGGTGCCCACCACCGCGATGTCGGCGCCGGCGAGCACGTTGAACAGCGCCGACTTGCCGGTCCCGCTCGGCCCGACCAGCGCAACCACCAGGTTGGGTGAGGTGGCCGCCGAGTCGGTGAGCCGGCCGAGCGGGCTCAGGGCGGGTTCGGCAACCTCTGGGTCGATGGTGGCGAGGAGGTCGGAGAGTTGTTGCGCTGCAGCACTGCCCATGGAGGGGGTATTACAACAGAGCGAGCCACCAGCTACCAGCTACCAGCTGCCAACACGACCCCCTCATAGCTCGATGCCTTCGAACAGGTCGTCCACGACGCCCACCGGATCGTCCGCCGAAGCCAGCAGCTCGAACTCCTCGTACGGGTACACGTCCTGGACCAGCTCAAGGGGGACCCGGAACCACGCCCCATCCGGAGCGACCTGGGTGCGATGGGCGGCGAGCGCCGCCCTGGCCTGCTTGATATAGGGGCCGACATCCACCCGGGCGTGTACCGGCTCGTCGCCCCGGTCGCCCAGCCGTTCCAGGAACTCGCCGTAGGTGGATTCCAGGCCTTTGGCCTCCATCGCCTCGTGGAGCGTCCGCAGCCGGCGGACCGTGAACACCGGGGCATAGAGGCGGCTCACCTGCCACGGATCCCCGGCCTCCGGGAAGCGATCGGGGTCGGCCGCGGCCTGGAACAGCGGCACCGACAACTCATGCACGCGC
>CAYQZO010000051.1:0-9245 GCA_964421925.1 uncultured Acidimicrobiaceae bacterium | reverse complement strand
ATCACCCGCGACGTCTCCGGTGAAGGGGTACAGCAGGCGCTGCTGAAGATCCTGGAGGGCACGGTGGCCTCGGTCCCGCCCCAGGGCGGGCGCAAGCACCCCCACCAGGAGTTCCTCCAGTTGGACACCACCAACATGCTGTTCCTGTGCGGCGGCGCCTTCGCCGGACTCGAGGACGTGATCGTCAACCGCATCGGCAAGAACACCGTCGGCTTCGGCGCCGAGGTCCGCTCCCATGAGGAGGTCCGCCCCTCCGAGGTCATCTCCGAGGTGCTCCCCGAAGATCTGCTCGCCTACGGGCTCATCCCCGAGTTCATCGGGCGGCTCCCCGTGGTGGCCACCGTCGACGACCTCGACGTCGACGACCTGGTGCGGGTCCTCATCGAGCCCAAGAACTCGCTCGTCAAGCAGTACGCCAAATTCTTCGAGATGGACGGGGTCGAGCTGGTCGTCACCGAGGAGGCCCTGCACGCCATCGCCAAGCAGGCGATGCGCCGGGGCACCGGGGCCCGCGGGCTGCGCGCCATCATGGAAGAGGTGCTGCTCGACACCATGTACGAGCTGCCCTCCCGCTCCGACGTCGCCCGCGTCGTCATCGACGAGCAGGTGGTGCGGGATCGGGTCAACCCGACGCTGGTTCCCATCTCCGATCTCGCTTCGGCCGACCTGCCGGAGGAACGCTCGGCGTGAAACGGCTCATCGCCGCGGGGGGACTGCTTGCACTGCTCCTCGTCGGCTGCGGCGAGACCGCCTCCGAGCTCTACGGGACACGGTGGACGTTCTTCGGCTACGAGGCCGGGGGCGGTGTCGTCGACGTGCTCCCCGGCACCGACCCGACCCTCGAGTTCGCCGAGGACGAGAACACGCTGTCCGGATCGGACGGGTGCAACGACTTCACCGGGTCCTACGAGCTGTCGTCGGGAAACATGATCACGATCGGGCCGCTGGCGTCGACGCGGAAGGCGTGCCCGGACGACGTCATGGCCCAGGCGGACCAGATCCTGGCCATTCTCAGCGAGGTCATCCTGTACGAGAAGGTCGACGACCAGCTGATCATGCGCACCCAGGACGTCCGCTACCTCGGCTACGACCGCTTCGACGACAGCAGCTGACCCGCTAGGGCGCCTTCACCGCCACGCCCGCCTTCCACACATGGGTGACCCGGTCGCGGTCGCCCCATCCGGTGCCGTCGGCGAGCGGATCGAAGTCGACGGCGATGACGTCGGCGTCGTAGCCATCGGCGAGCAGTCCCGACATCGGCGCCTGCGGTCCGAGGGTGTCCGGCCCGTTGGCGGTGGCCGCTTCGATGGCCTCCAGGGCGGAGAGGCCGGCGTCCTGGAGGTACTTGATCTCCAGGCTGTTGCGCCCATACAGGTCGCCCGAGGTGAAGATGTCCGTGCCCATGGCGATCTTGACCCCCGCAGCGACGGCGGTCTTCAGGGCCTCGGCGTGCCGGTCGGCCACCGCCACCAGCTTCTCGTAGGCGTAGCGGGGCACCTGATCCTCCATCTCGAGCAGGGCGTCGATGATGAACCGGGTGGGCACGAGGATGGCCCCCTGCTCGATCATGAGGGCAGCGGCCTCCTCATCGAGGTAGGAGCCGTGCTCGATGGTCTGCACCCCGGCCCGGAGCGCAGCCATGATCCCGGGCTTGCCGTGGCAGTGGGCGGCGACGTAGCGCTCGGCGCGGCCCGCTTCCTCCACGATGGCGCGCAGCTCCTCGTCGGAGAACTGCTGGTGGATTGGGTGATCGATCTCGGAGAGCACCCCGCCGGAGGCGCAGATCTTGATGACCCGTGCGTTCTTGCGCAGCTGGAGGCGCACCGTCTTCAGGCACTCGGGCACGCCGTCGCACATGACCCCGAAGCCGGCGCCGTCGTGGACCCACTCCAGAGGAAAGCCATGGGTGTCGCCGTGACCCCCGGTGGTGGAGAGGACGTCGCCGGCGCCGTAGATGGTGGGGCCGACGATGGAGCCGTCGGCGATCGCCGGTGCCATCTCGATGCCGAGACCGCCCACCTCACGCACCGAGGTGATGCCACCTTCGAGGGTGCGCTGTACGTCGGCGACGGCGCGGGTGGCCTGGGTGACCGACGACCCCTTCGCCCACCGTTCGATGTCGGGGACCGGGTCGCCGATGAAGTGGCCGTGGCACTCCCACAACCCGGGCAGGACGGTCGGCACCTCCACAGTGTCGTCGGCGTCGGGGGCACCGGAGGCCGGACCGGCATAGGCGATGGTGTCACCGTCGAGGACGACCGAGCCGTCGGCGATGGGTTCTCCCCGTCCGGGGATGAGCAGGGTGGCGTTGATGCGGGTGGTCATGACGGCGAGCGTAATGGCGGTTTGTCTCCCCCGCTGGGCGGGGAGACGCGTCACGGCGCCAGCCGTGGCGCAGAGGGGGCGGCACGCGGGCGCCCCCTCCGCTCGGCGACTCGTCGCCTCGCGCCTCCCCCGCGGCACTGCCCCTGGCGGGAGAGGCAATGCAATTGGCCCTACTTCGCGAAAATGACTAGTCACTTTGTGCAACCACGGATTGTGTCTCGACGGCCACTTGGTGTGGCCATATGTTGTGTGGGTGGCTGAGGTCCCGAGTGGGGAATGCTCAGTCGGCTCGGGTCTCGGGCGGATTGGGTGAGACGGGAAAGGACCACAAGCCAGCAGGGGGAGTGGTGGAGCAGGGTCGGAACCCTCGGGTTCCGGCCTCTGCTTATGGGCGGCCGCTCTTCGGCCGCAGTAGTGAGTACTGAGTACTGAGTGAAGAGAGCGAGCCCGCCTGACTACTCAGTACTCAGTACTGACTACTCACAACTACTTCGGAAGCATGTCCGGAGTGAAGTTGGATTCCTGGCTCCACAGCATCCAGCCGAGCCCCATCGCCTCGGCGGCGTCGATGCTCTCCCGGATCTGTTCCGGAGTGTGGGCGAAGGCCTGCAGCCAGGGTCGAACCAGCCCCCCGCCGATTGCCTTGGGGACCCCGGTGGCGAGGGCGTCGCCGACCACGATCCCGGGGTGGGCGTTGGGGTCGTCCAGGTTGCGCCACCCGCTGGCGTAGTGGCTGGGGTAGATCATGGGGCTGATCGCATCCACCACCCCGGAGGCTGCCCCGGGTGTTTGGCCGATGCCCTGGTCGTTGCTCGTCGACATCACGATGGCAAAGAGATCGGCGGACACCACGCAGCCGTGACCGTGGATCACTTCGGATGCCCTGGCAAGGAATGCGCTGATGGTGGCGACCCGCAGCTCCTCGGTGAGCTCCTCCGGATAGTCGATCGATGCAATGTCCCCATCGGTGGGGAAGCGCACGTAGTCGAACTGGATTTCATCGAAGCCGAGCTGGCACGCCTCGACGCCGAGGGCGATTGGATACGCCCAGGCGTCCTCGTTGGTCGGATCGAGCCACGCCTGACCGGCGGCGTCCCGCCAGATGTTGCCCTCTTTGTCCTTCAACGCGGTATCCGGGTAGTTGATGGCGCGAGGGGCGTCCTGGAAGGACACGATGCGGGTGATGGTGTAGAACCCGCGCTCCTTGGCCTGCTCCAGCACCACCTCCGGGTTGTACACGATGCGCATGGCGGCTCCGGGCACCCTGGACTCGTAGCGCACCGCCCCCTTCTCGTTCTTGGTGTCGAACACCAGGGTGTTCACCACGGAGTTGCTCGCCATGTCGAGGAGCCTGGCGTACTTGCCGGCGTCGCCCGCCGATGCCGGGCTGATCCGGATGCCCTTGACGATGAAGGGCTCGATCACGGCTTCCAGGTCCCGCTCGCCCTCGAGCAGCTCGACCTCGACGGTCCCGTATCCGTGCTTGCTGACCGTCACCGTGCCCGGTTGCGCCGAGCCGAGCTCGAAGCTGCCGTCGAGGGCGGTGATGGCGACCCGGTCCCCGCTCGACACCGTGACCCCTGCGATCCCTTTGCCGGTGGGATCGGTCACCGAGCCGAACACGATGATCGGGCTCAGCGCCACCCGGGCCTCGTCGTCCGACTCGATGGTCTTGATGGCGCGGTGGAACCCGGCGGCGCTGGCCTCGATCTCGGCAGGGAGCTTCACCGGGAGCTCGACGGTGCCGTCGGCTCCGGTGACGTATTCGCGGCCTCCGGCGAGGACGGTCGCCCCGGCGACCGGCTCGTCGTTCCCCACCACGAGGAGTTGGACGGTGTCGCTGGCAGTGAGGAAGCGGTATCCGAAGAAGGCGGCAGCGAGCAAGACCGTGACGATGGCAAGCGCCCGGGCGCGGCGGAATGCACGGGAGGGCCCTTCCTGGTTGGTGGGAGAGGGCCGGAACATTCGCGGCCCGGGGCGGCGCCTGGTCCGGAGCATGGCCACGATTGTACGGATGGCTCCGGGTTCACGTCACCGGTTGGGTACACTTCACGCCTCAACGGAGGCGGTCCGATGACCGAGAGGCTCGATGAAGGCGACGTACGAACCGGCAGCGGTCGAATCGCGCTGGTACCCGGTTTGGGAGGACGCCGGCGCCTTCAAGCCTGAGGTCAACCCGGACGGCCGGCCCTTTTCCATCGTCATCCCGCCGCCCA
This sequence comes from uncultured Acidimicrobiaceae bacterium, assembly GCA_964421925.1. Lineage (GTDB taxonomy): Bacteria > Actinomycetota > Acidimicrobiia > Spongiisociales > UBA5794 > JACZST01. The sequence continues at coordinate 4,704 of CAYQZO010000051.1, read as the reverse complement.
ACGTCACCGGGATGCTCCACATGGGCCACGCCCTGGACCTTTCCATCCAGGACGCCATCATCCGGCGCAAGCGGATGCAGGGCTACGCCGCCCTCTGGGTGCCGGGAACCGATCATGCCGGCATCGCCACCCAGAACGTCGTGGAACGGGAGCTCGCCAACGAGGGGATGACCCGCCACGACCTGGGCCGCGACGCCTTCGTCGAGCAGGTGTGGGCCTGGAAGGCGAAGTCGGGGAACCAGATCAGCAACCAGATGCGGCGCATGGGCTTCTCCCCGGACTGGGACCGGGAGCGGTTCACCATGGACGAGGGCCTGTCCCACGCCGTGCGCAAGGTGTTCGTCGACCTGTACGACGAGGGTCTGATCTACCGGGGGAACCGCATCATCAACTGGTGCCCCCGCTGTCACACCGCCATCTCGGACATCGAGGTCGAACACGAGGACGAGGTCGGCGAGCTCAGCTACATCCGATATCCGTTCACCGACGGTGACGGGTACATCTCCGTCGCCACCACCCGGCCCGAGACCATGCTCGGCGACACCGGAGTGGCCGTCCACCCCGAAGACGACCGCTACCGGGATGCGATCGGCCGCACCGTCTTGCTCCCCCTCCTCGACCGGGAGATCCCCGTGGTGGCCGACGATGCGGTCGATATGGCCTTTGGCACCGGCGCGGTCAAGGTCACGCCGGCGCACGACCCGCTCGACTTCGAGATCGCGCAACGCCACGGGCTCGAGCCGATCCAGGTGATCGACACCGAGGCGAGGATCACCACCGCGGGTGGGCCCTTCGCCGGCCAGGACCGGTTCGAAGCACGGGAGGCGGTCCGCCACGCGCTCAAGAAGCAGGGCTTCCTGGAGAAGGTGGAGGACCACCACCACTCGGTGGGCCACTGCTCGCGATGCGGCACCGTGGTCGAGCCCATGCTGTCGCTGCAATGGTTCGTCAAGGTGGGCCCGCTCGCCGGGCCCGCCATGGAGTCGGTCACGTCGGGGCGGAGCCGGTTCGTTCCCAAGCGCTGGGAGAACAACTACTTGCGCTGGATGGAGGCCCTGCGGGACTGGACGATCAGCCGCCAGCTGTGGTGGGGCCACCAGATCCCGGTGTGGTATTGCGACGCCTGTGGCGAGACCATCGTCGCTCTGGAAGCCCCCACCGAGTGCACCGGCTGCGGCGGCCATGAGCTGCGCCGGGACGAGGACGTCCTGGACACCTGGTTCTCCTCGGCGCTGTGGCCGTTCTCCACGATGGGCTGGCCCGACGAGACCGAAGACTTGAAGACGTATTACCCGACCGACGTCCTGGTCACGGGGTTCGACATCATCACGTTCTGGGTGTCGCGGATGCTGATGATGGGCGTCCACTTCACCGCGGAGGAACCCTTCACCGACATCGTCATCCACGGGCTGATCCGCACTCCGGACGGGCGCAAGATGTCCAAGTCGTACGGGAACGCCGTCGATCCGCTCGAGGTGGTCGATCGTCATGGTGCCGACGCCCTGCGCCTCGCCCTGCTGCAGAACTCGCCACCGGGCCACGACCCGACCTTCGATGAGGCCTGGGTGGAGGCGAGCCGCCGTTTCGGCAACAAGCTGTGGAACGCGCTCCGCTTTGCCGTCGACGTCATCGGTGTCACCGATGTCCCCGTCGAGGGCGGCTACCCCGAGCACCCGGGGCCCGAGGATGCGTGGATTCTGTCCCGCCTCGCCGAGGTCACCGCCGAGTACGACCGACTCCTGGACGAGTACCGCATCTCGGACGCTCTCGGCATCCTCTACACCTTCGCCTGGTCGGAGGTCTTCGACTGGTACGTCGAGCTCGCCAAGACGCTCCTTCGAGACGAGGACCGGGCACAGGGTGCCCGGGCGACCCTTGGCGTGGTGATGCGGGATCTGCTCAAGCTGTTCCACCCGGCGATTCAGTTCCTCACCGAGGAGCTGTGGAGCGAGCTCGGCGACGGCAGCCTCCTGATCATGGCGGCCTGGCCGGCCCCGCCGGGAGCCAGGGCGCCGGCATCCATGGAGACGCTCCAGGAGCTGATCGTGGGTCTGCGCCGATTCCGCTCCGAGCACGAGATAAGCCCCAGGGTCGGCATCGACGTTTCGCTCAGCGATCCGGACGGCGTCGTCGAGGACTGGTGGGCAGACCATCTGACGGGCCTTGCCGGGGTGGCTCTGATCGACACCGCGAAGGGGGAGGCGGTGAGCCGGGTGGTGGCAGGCCCGGTCCAGGCCTTCATCGGTCTCGAGGGTTTAGTAGACATTGACGCCGAGCGGGAGCGCCTCACCAAGGCGATCGCAAGCGCGTCCGCAGACGCCGAGCGATCAGCCGCCAAGCTCGCCAAGTCCGATTTCAGGAAGCGGGCGCCCGCCGACGTGGTCGCCTCGGAGGAGGCGAAGGAGACCGAAGCGAGGGCCCGGTTGGACAAGCTGGAAGCACAGCTGGCCGAGTTGGGCGGGTGAGCGACCACCGCGGCGAAGCCGTCGCCTTCCTGGAGGATCGCATCGGCCGGGGCGTCAAGCCCGGTCTCGAGCGCATCACCGGGGTGCTCGATTTCATGGGTGACCCCCACCTGGCATATTCGGTGATCCACGTTGCCGGTACCAACGGGAAGACCACGGTCTCCCGACTCATCTCCGACATCCTCGGCGCCCATGGGTACCGAACCGGCACCTTCACTTCGCCCCATCTCCACATCGTCGAGGAGCGGTTTGCCATCGACGGGCGCCCCATGACCACCGAGGAGTTCGCCGAAGCAGTGAACGACATCAGCTGGTTCGTCGAGGAATACGAGCGGAGGAACGGGGAGGGGATCACCTATTTCGAGGCCTCCGCCGCGCTTGCGCTCTCCGCCTTCGCCTCGGCGGCGGTCGACGTCGCCGTCATCGAGGTCGGCCTCGGTGGGCGGTGGGATGCCACCAACGTGGTCGATGCGGAGGTCTCGGTGATCACCGGCATCGCCCTCGACCACGCCGAGTACCTTGGCGACACCCTTGCCGAGATCGCAGCCGAGAAGGCTGCCATCCTCGACACGGACGGAACGCTGGTCAGCGGGCCGCTCCCCGCCGAAGCGGAGGGAGCGGTGACCGCTCGCGTAGCCGAGACAACATCGAAATGGCTGCGCTACGGCGACGACTTCTCGGTCGAGCACACGACCCTGGCCGTTGGGGGTTGGCTCGTCGACATCGAGGGGATCTACGCCCGCTACGACGATCTCTATCTTCCGCTCCATGGGCGACACCAGGTGACCAACCTGGCCACGGCGGTGGCGGCCTCGGAGGCGTTCGTCGGGCACGCCCTCGACGCGGGCGCCCTCAGCACCGCGGTGGGCGCCACCGCCCAGCCCGGCCGCATCGAGGTGGTGCACCGCCACCCGCTCGTGATCGTCGACGGGGCCCACAACGAGCAGGGCTTTGCCGGCCTTGCCGAGACGCTTGCCGAGGAGTTCCCCGACGAGTCGTACCAGCTCGTCGTCGGGCTGCGGGGAAAGCGATCCGCTTCCGAGATCATGGAGGTGCTTCGCGGTCAGATCGCCCACATCTGGGCGACGGCGCCCGCCGATGACGCCGCCCACGATCCGGCGGATCTGGCCGCCGAGCTCTCGGAGGCGCTCGGCGTGGAGGCCACCGCGGTCGACACCGTGGCCGACGCGATGGCCGCCGCCATGGAGGCCGCCGGCGAATCCGGTGCAGTGGTCGTGGCCGGGTCCCTCTATGTGGCCGGCGAGGCTCGGGCAGCCGTGGTCGGGACCGGCATCGGGCCTTCCGGCGTGCACGTCCGGTACGAGGCACCGGTGGACCTGGGCGAGTAGCCCAGGTCAGTATCAGGTATCAGGTATTTGGTATCAAGACGGCCCGAATACCTGATACCTGATACCTGATACCGGCGTGACCCGTTAGGGTCCCGCTCGACATGCCCATCCAGTCGACCTTTGTCATGGTCAAGCCCGACGGCGTGCGCCGGGGCCTGGTCGGTGAGGTCATCTCCCGGCTGGAGCACAAAGGCCTCCACCTCGAGGAGCTCCGGATGCTCACCATCGACACCGAGCTCGCCGAGACCCACTATGCCGAGCATGCGGAGCGCCCCTTCTTCGCCGACCTCGTCACCTTCATCACCAGCGGTCCGGTGGTGGCGATGAAGTGGAGTGGCGAGTCCGCGATCGGCGTCGCCAGGACCCTGATGGGAGACACCAACCCGGTCAACGCGGCGCCGGGCACCATCCGGGGCGACTTCGGCCTCGAGATCACCCAGAACATCGTGCACGGGTCGGACTCGCCGGCCAGCGCCGAGCGCGAGCTGGGACTGTTCTTCTGACGGCCCAAAAACGCGCCTTTGGGTACACTCGTGGCATCCACTTCCAGGTAATCGACCCATGAACAATCTGCTCGCCCTCGCCGGCCGTGACATGGCGATCGATCTCGGTACCGCCAACACCCTGGTGTTCGTCCGCGGCCAGGGCATCGTCCTCAACGAACCCTCGGTGGTCGCCATCAACACCCACGACAACCGCCCTCTCGAGGTGGGTATGGCGGCGAAGCGGATGATCGGGCGTACCCCCTCCCACATTCAGGCCATTCGTCCGCTGCGCGACGGTGAGAGAAGCGAGACCGAACAGACCCAGGCAGGCCACGGCGAGCGCGAAGAGCGTCGCCCAGCGGACGATCTGTGCCCACCGTGCCTCGCTCTCGTAGTATTCTGCGA
>CAYQZO010000050.1:0-9343 GCA_964421925.1 uncultured Acidimicrobiaceae bacterium | reverse complement strand
CTTCATCGGCGTGTTCACGCCGTCCATCCTCACCATCCTCGGTGTGATCCTGTTCTTGCGCACCGGCTGGGTGGTGGGAAACGTCGGGCTGGTACCGGCGCTCGGAATCGTGATCCTGGCCAACCTCATCACCCTGGCCACCGCCATGTCGGTGTCCGCGGTCGCCACCAACATGGATGTGGGGCCCGGGGGCGCCTACTACATCGTGTCACGCAGCCTGGGCGTTGAGGTCGGGGTTGCCATCGGCATCCCGCTCTTCCTCGCCCAGGCGTTCTCGATCACCCTGTACGCCTACGGTCTGGCGGAGTCGCTGCAGTACGTCTGGCCGCACCTGCCCCAGATGCCGGTCGCTGCGGTCACCGTTCTCGTCGTCGGGCTGCTCTCGGCCCGAGGTGCGGGCCTCGCCCTCCGGCTCCAGCTCCCGATCATGGCTGCGATCGGGGTCGCCTTGCTCGTGCTCTTCATCGGTGTGATCACCTCCGGCCCCGAGCTCCCCGGCCCCGCCGACACCATCGATGATGCCGAGTCGTACTGGGCTGTATTTGCCGTGTTCTTCCCCGCGGTGACCGGGATCATGGCCGGGATCTCGCTGTCCGGCGACCTGGAAGACCCGAAGCGAGCGATCCCCCGGGGGACCATCGCCGCGGTGCTGGTGGGTTTTGCGGTGTATCTGGTGGTTCCCGTCGCCCTCTCCCTGGCGGCGACGCCACAGGAGCTCGTCGACGATCCCCTCATCTGGTTCACCATCGCCGGCGGGCTCGCCTTCCTCATCTTCCCCGGGCTGTGGGGGGCGATCTTCTCCTCGGCGGTGGGGAGCGCCCTCGGCGCGCCCCGCACCCTCGAGGCGCTCGTGCACGACCGTGTGCTCTTCCACCAACTGGCGGCGCGACTCGGGCCCATCCGGGGCCCTGGTGTCCCCCTGCTGGTCTCGACGGGAATCGCCCTTGCCGCGGTCGCGCTCGGCGGTATCAACGCGGTCGCTCCGGTGCTCACCATGTTCTTCCTGACGACCTACGGGGTGGTCAACTTCGTCGCCGGCCTGGAGAAGCTGAGCGGTGACCCGTCGTACCGGCCCACCATCAACGTCCCCTGGTACCTGTCGATCGCCGGGGCCGCCGGCTGCTTCTGGGTGATGCTGCTCGTCAACCCGCTCGCCGCGCTGTTCGCGTTCATCGTCGAGCTCGGCATCTACGTTCTGGTTCGGCGCCGCGGGCGTGCCGCGTCCTGGGGAGACGCCAGACGGAGCGCCCTCGTGGCCCTGGTGCGTTCCACCGTGCTCAGCCTGCGCCGCCTTCCCGAAGAGCCGCGCAACTGGCGCCCCAACGTGCTGCTGTTCACCGACGACATCGGAGCCGACCTCGAGACCGCGCGCTACGCACACTGGCTCGTCGAGGATCGCGGGATCCTCACCGTGAACCGCATGATCGAGGGCACCATCGCCGACCACGCCGAGGGCATCCCGGCGGCGACCCAGGACCTGAACGAGCGCCTCGAGGCGGCCGGAATCACCGCCTTCGGCGAGGTCGAAGTCGTCCCCGATTGGGAGCGGGGGATGGTTTCGGTTGCCCAGTCCAACGGGATCGCCGGCATCGCCTCCAACACGATCATGTTCGGTTGGCGGGACGACAAGGAGCAGATGGCGGCGATCCTGCGGGCGATCGAGCAGCTCTCCCTCCTGCACAAGGCGAGCCTCATCTGTCGCCCGGTGACGCGAGCCCTTCCCCCCAAAGGACGCACCATCCACGTGTGGTGGGGCGGGCTGAGAGACAACGGCGACTTGCTCGTGCTGCTCGCCCACCTGTTGTCCCTCGATGCGGGCTGGCGTGACGCCCGGATCAGCGTGAAGTCCATCGCCACCTCCGACATGGTCGCCGAGAAGACCGAGGGGACGCTTCACCGCATGATCAGCGCGGCGCGGGTCGGGGCTACCGCCGAGGTGATCCGCAAACCCGAGGGCATCTCGGTCCAGGAGCTGATCGGGCAGCGGTCCGACACCGCTGATGTCGTGTTACTCGGTTTGCGCGCCGTCGAGCCCGGGGAGGCCGAGCACTACGTCGAACGGCTCATCCAGCTGATGACCGGCTTGAACACCGTCATCCTCGCCCGCAACGAAGGTCCGTTCCGCGGCCAGCTCCTCGGCGTGCAGCCCGAGGAGTCGCGCATAGCGAGGAGCTGAGCGCAAAGCTCGAAGCTCACGGCTCAAAGCTCCCTAACCTCCCGCTGATGCACTACGACCTGACCACGCTGCCCAACGGGTTGCGTGTCATCTCCGAAGACATGCCCTCCCTCGCCTCCCTCGCCATCGGCGTCTGGGTGGACACCGGCAGCCGCGACGAGACCGGGCCCGAGGCTGGTACGAGTCACTACCTCGAGCACCTCCTCTTCAAGGGCTCGGAGGACTGGCCGGCCCATCGGATCAGCGAGGCCTTCGACGCCATGGGAGCCAGGCACAACGCCTTCACCTCCAAGGAGTACACCTGCTACTGGGCCCGGATGCGCGACGCAGATCTCCCGACCGGCGTCGAGATCCTCGCCGAGATGGTGCAGCGGCCTGCATTCCGCCAGGATGAGATCGATCTGGAGCGTCACGTGGTCCTCGAGGAGATCAACATGAACGAGGACGATCCCACCGACGTCGCCCACGAGCATTTCGTCACCACCCTGTGGGGATCACATCCGCTCGCGCCGCCGATCCTCGGCACCAAGGAATCGATCAACGCCATGACCCGGGACACCATCCATGGGTACTGGCAGCGCCGCTACAGCCCGCATTCGGCGGTGGTGGCGGTGGCCGGGCGCATCGACCACGACGATCTGGTCGCCCTGATCGAGAAGCACTTCGGAGCGTGGGAGGGCGAAGCGACCGGCCGCACCTTGAGCGCCCTCAACAGCGAGTCCGGTGTTGGCGTCGTCACTCGCGACACGGAACAGGCACACCTGGTCTTCGGCGGGCCCGGGATCCGGCGTGACGACGAGCGCAGGTTCGCCCAGATCGTCGCCGACCACGTCCTCGGTGGCGGCATGTCGAGCCGCCTGTTTCGCGAGATACGGGAGAAGCGCGGCCTTGCGTACGCGGTCCATGCCTTCCGCAGCCCGTTCGCCGACAGCGGCTCGAGCGCGGTGTACGTGGGGACGACCCCCGACCAGACCGCCGAGGTGGTGAAGCTGGTGCGGGCCGAGTACGACAAGATCATGGACAGCGGCATCACGGACGATGAGCTGCAGCGTGCCAGGGGCCACGTCCAGGGCGCCCTCGCCCTCGCCCTCGAGGATGCCGACGGCCGGATGAACCGGCTCGGTAGAAACGAGATCACCGGGATCGAGCACCTTTCGGTCGACGAGATCGTGGCCCGCGTCGACGCGGTGACCAACGAGGATGTCATCGAGGTGGCCAGAGCCTCCTACGCCGGCCCCTACGTCCTCGGTGCTACCGGCCCGTTCACCGCCGACGATCTGCTCGAGCTCATCGCATGATCATCGGGGTCTCGGGCGCTTCCGGGCGGATGGGCAGCCTGGTCGCCGACACCGTCGCCGCCACCGACGACCTGGAGCTCGGACCCCTCTACGACCCCAACCACGCCGGGGCAACCGTTGCGGGCGGAGTGGTGAGCGCAAGCGCAGACGACATGAAGGGTGCCGACGTTGTGGTCGAGTTCACCGTCCCCGGTGTCGTCCTCGACAACCTGAAGGCGTGGCGAGCGCTCGAGGTGCACGCCGTGGTGGGCACCTCCGGATTCGATGCGGATCGCATCAGTCAGGTCGAGGAGCTGTGGGGGAGCGGGCCGCCCAATTGCCTCATCGTCCCCAACTTCTCGGTGGGTGCGGCCCTGGCCATGCGCTTTTCCGAGGCCGCCGCTCCGTACTTCGACGCCGCCGAGGTCATCGAGCTCCACCACGACCGCAAGGCCGACGCCCCGTCGGGGACTGCGATGAGCACCGCGGAGCGGATCGCCGCCGCCGCCGACCAGCACCGCACCGTCGAGTCCCGGGAGCTCATCGCAGGGGCCCGTGGCGCCGACGTCGCCGGCGTCCCGGTGCACGCGGTGCGCCTCCCCGGCCTGATCGCCGACCAGACGGTCATCCTGGGGAACGCCGGGGAGACGCTGACCATCCACCACCACACCGCCGACCGCACCGCATTCCTGCCCGGAGTGCTCGCCGCGGTCCGCGGCGTGGCCGACCTCGAGGCACCGGTCACGGTCGGTCTGGATGCGGTCCTCGACGTCTGAGCGCAATCGGCACGGTGCCGGTAATCGGCTGATGGGTCGACGATCTCTCACCGCGGTCGCGATGTTCGCCCTGGTGAGCGCCTGCACTGGTGGGCACCCGTCCGCTCCGCCCACGCCCACGACCAGCTCGACCACGACCAGCTCGACCACGACGACTCCGGCGACCACGACCACGCTCGCGGTGGTGACCACCGTTCCACCCGCTCCGCTTCGTGTCGCCGTCATCGGCGATTTCGGTACGGGCGGAGATGCCCAGCATCGAGTCGCCGCCGCCGTGGAGGCGGCACGGCCGGATGTGCTGGTCACCACCGGGGACAACTTCTACAGCGACGCCATCGATCGCATCTGGACGGATCCTTATGGATGGACCTCCGCCAGGGGCATCCCGGTCTACGCCGCCTGGGGGAATCACGACGTCGAGACCACGAAGCGGGTGGCGCTCGTCCAGGAGCACCTGGCACCACCGGGGCGCTGGTACCGAGTCGAGTTGAACGGCGCCACGCTGGTCGTGCTCGACTCCAACCAGGTGGAGAGCGAGGAGCAGCTGGCCTGGCTGGAGACCACCCTGGCCGAGACCGCGGGGCCGACCATCGTCGTGTTCCACGTCCCCGCCCACTCCTGTGGGGTCTACGGACCGAACGCGTCGATCCTCGATCGATGGGTGCCGGTCTTCGAACGTCACGGCGTCGACCTCGTGCTCAACGGCCACGAGCACGACTACGAGCGGTTCCGCGTTGGGTTGATCAACTACGTGGTCACCGGCGGGGGCGGGCAAGGAATCCGTCCGATACCGGGCTGTCGGGAAGGCACCCCCGCAGCCGTCGTCGTCAACGACACCGACCACCACTTCGTGCTCCTCCAGATCCGACGAGGTGTGGTCCAGGTCAGCGCCATCGCCGCCGACGGTGAAGTCATGGACGAGGTGCTGGTGTTCGATCGCTGACCAGCGAGCCCGCTAGTAGAGGGCGCTGCCCAGCCGTCGCCGGTAGGGCCCGGTCAACGGATGCTCGGGGCCAAGGATCTCGAAGATGTCGACGATGGCCACCCTGGCCTCCTCCCTCAGCTCGCCACCGGCGCGAACCACTGCGAGCAGATGGTCGAGCGCCGGCTCGTACTCGTTGTGGGCGGCAAGGGCGCGAGCGAGCTCGAGGCGAGCCCGCTGGTTGTCGGGCTCGGCTTCGACCCGGCGCTCCAGGGCAGCGACGTCGTTGCCCGCCGCGGCTCGAAGCCGGGCGGCGGCGGTGAGCCGATCCACCTCGGGGTCGGGAACGAGGCGACCGAGGACGATCAACGCCTCCTCGGTGTCGCCCCGGTCGATGAGCATTCCAGCCAGGCTGGTGCCCGCTTCCGTGTGGTCGGGCCGGGCGTCCAGCACCTGACGGAGGAGGTGCTCGGCGGTCGGGTCATCGCCGTCGAGTCGGGCGGTGCGGGCCTGGTCGACCATCAGATCGAACTCGTCGGGGAGCATCGACTGGACCCAGGTGGCGATCGCGGGCTCGGGGAGCGCACCGGTGAAGCGGGAGACCTCATCGCCGTCGCGGAAGGCGATGACGGTGGGAATGCCCTGGACGCCGTACTGCTGGGCGAGCTCGGGGTTGGCGTCGACGTCGATCTTGACCAGCTCGAAGGCGCCGTCGGCCTCTTGGGTGACCTTCTCCAGCGCCGGCGACAGGGTCTTGCACGGCTGGCACCACTCGGCCCAGAAATCGGCGACGACGGGGATCTCCCGGCTTCGCTGCAGCACGTCCTGGGAGAAGGTGGCGGTGTCGACGTCCTTGCCCGCACTCATCGATGAAAGGTTACTTCCGGGTCCGGTGCTAGCGTCGCGGCCATGGAGCACCGGCCGGCGGCCCCGTTTGGTGCGGTCCTCACCGCCATCATCACGCCGTTCCACGACGACGGCGGGGTCGACTTCGACACCTTCGCCCGGCTGTGCCAGCACCTGGTGAACCACGGCTCCGACGGGTTGGTCGTGACCGGGACCACCGGGGAGTCGCCGACCCTCACCAGCATGGAGAAGGTCGCCCTGTGGAAGGCGGCGGTCGATGCGGTTGGAGACCGTGCCGTGATCGTCGCCGGCACCGGCACCTACGACACCAGGGAGTCGCTCGAGATGACCGAGCGCGCCGCCGAGATGGGTGCGCACGCGGTGATGGCGGTCACGCCCTACTACTCCAAGCCGCCCCAGGAGGGCATCTACCGCCACATGACGGCGATCGCCGAGGCGACCGACCTGCCGCTGCTGGTGTACAACATCCCGGGCCGCACCTCCCGGCTCATCGAGATCGAGACGATGGTCCGCCTCGCCGAGCACCCGGGCGTCGTGGCTGTGAAGGACGCCGTCGACGACGTCGCCTGGACGGTTCGGCAGATCGAAGCCCTTCCTGAGGGGTTCGCCGTGTACTCCGGCTCGGATGGCCTCACCCTCGACATCGTTCGCGCCAATGGTGTCGGCGTCGTGTCGGTGGCATCGCACCTGGCGGGCGACCTGATCAAGGCGATGGTGGAGGCCGCCGTCGCCGGCAAGGACGACGAGGCGGAGCGGCTGCACCTCGCGCTCCTGCCGCTGGTCGATGCCCTCTTCAGCGAGCCGAGCCCCATGCCCCTCAAGGCCGGACTCAACCTCGCCTGGGATGCGGTCGGCGAACCGCGGCTGCCGCTGATCTCGGCCTCGGATGAGGCCACCGCGGCGGTTCGGGAGGCGTTGGTCGGCCTGGAAGGGCTGTGACCGTACGTCTCGCCTTTCTCGGCGGCCTTGGGGAGATCGGCAGGAACTGCGCAACCCTGGAGATCGACGGCCGCATCGCCATGATCGATGTCGGCTTGATGTTCCCCGACGAGGAGATGCTCGGCGTCGATCTGGTGCTCCCCGACTTCTCCTCGGTGTTCGAACGGCCCGAGGCCCTGACCTGCGTCGTGCTCACTCACGGCCACGAGGATCACATCGGTGCCCTCGGGTATCTGCTGCGCGAGGTGAACGTTCCGGTGTACGGCACCCCGCTCAGCCTCGACCTCGCCGCGGCACGGGTGGGCGAGATGGGCATCACCCCCGATCTGCGCCCGATCGAGCCCCGCACCTGGGTCGAGCTCGGGCCGTTCCGGTTCACGCACATCACGGTCACGCACTCGGTTCCCGACGCAACGGCCGTGGCCTTCGATACGCCCGAGGGTCTCATCATCCACAGCGGTGACTTCAAGCTGGACCCGACACCGATCGATGGGCGGACCACCGACCTGCAGACCTTCGCCGGGTTCGGACGGCAGGGGGTCCGGCTGCTCCTCGCCGACTCGACCAACGCGGAGCGGCCCGGTTTCGTGCCCTCCGAGCGCACCGTCGGCAACGAGCTCGACGATCTGGTGCGGGATGCCGCAGGCCGGGTGATCATCGCCTGCTTCGCCAGTCATCTGCACCGGGTGCAGCAGGCGATCGACGCCCTCGTCGCCGACGACCGCCGCTTCGCCTTCACCGGCCGGTCGATGCTGCGCAACTACGAGATCGCCGAGACCGGCGGCTACATCGACATACCCGACAACAGCGTGGTAGAGCTCGAGGAGCTCGTGTCGCTCCCCGCGGAGAGAACGGGCATCATCTCGACGGGCAGCCAGGGGGAGCCGTTTGCCGCCCTCTCGCTGATGGCAGCGGGTGAGCATCGTTCGGTGACGCTGGAGCCGGACGACACGGTGATCATCTCGGCAACACCGATCCCGGGAAACGAGAAGCGGGTCTCCCGGGTGATCAACAACCTCACGCGGGCCGGCGTCACCGTCCACCACGGGCGCAACGCCCCGGTGCACGTGTCGGGCCACGCCGCAGCCACCGAGCTGAAGACCTTCTACAACGTGGTCCAGCCCCGCGCCCTCATCCCGGTACACGGCGAGTACCGCCATCTCGCCGCCAACGCCGACCTGGCCCGTCAGATGGCCATTCCCGAGGTCGAGGTGTGCGAGGACGGTGATGCCGTGGTCCTGGAGAACGGGAAGCTGCGTGTCGAACGAGCGGCGGTGTCCGGGGGGTACGTCTACGTCGACGGGACCGAGGTCGAGGAGGACCCGGGGGTGATCCGAGACCGGCAGCACCTCGCCGACGACGGCGTCGTGCTGGTGACCGTCGGCGTCGACAAGCGGACCGGCGACATCGTCTTCGGTCCCGATGTGGACAGCCACGGGGTCACCGGGGACACCGACGAACTCCACAAGGCGATCCGGGAGCGCGTCGAGCAGGGGATCTCGACGCTGGAGCGGCCCATCGACCACGACGCCCTGCAGCGCCGGGTCCGTAACTCGGGCCGCAAGGCCGTGCAGAACACGATGCAGCGCCGCCCCGTCGTCCTCCCCGTCGTCCTCGACCTATAGCCGCGCGGCTGCGAACCCAGGGTTGGTACACGCGCCAGGCGCGTGTACCGGCCCACGGTTCGACTAGATACCGAGATCGATCGGGTCGCCGGTGAGCTCCCCGGAGAGGATCGCGGGGAGGATCACGGCGAGCCGGCGGGGTGTGAGCGGGTCGCTCGTCGCTTGCATGTCCTCGAGCGACCACCAACGGGCTTCGACGATCCCCTCGTAGTCGAGCGACCGGACGACCTCGGCCGGCACGTCGAAGGCGGTCGTGGTGGCAAGGTACCACCGTTCGATCTGGCGCAGCGTCCGCTCGCCCCATGGAAAGGTGTGGTCGCGGTGACCGATCTCGGGGCCGAGGGCGATGTCGTCCCGGCCCGTCTCTTCGGCCAACTCGCGGGCCGCGGCCGCCCGGTGGTCCTCGCCGTCGTCGAGCCCGCCGCCCGGTGGTACCCAGAACTCGTCCCCGGCGGGGCTCACGATGCGAAAGAGCAGCACCCGGTTCCGGTCGTCGACGAGCAGGACGCGGGCGGCGTGTCGGGTTTCGATCACCGGGCGACGATACGCGAACCGTGGGCTGGTACCAACGCCCTCTGTTGCTGCCAACCCTGGGTTGCCAGCCGCGAACTACACGCGTGTAACTCTCCGCGGTCGGAGGCGCGCGGAGGGTGGTTGGTGTGGAGAGGAAGCTCCGGTATCGTGACCCGTCCAATGGCTACGCGAACCAAGGGTCGCGGGGCAAAGGGCCGGAGTAGGGCCAGCAAGAGCAAGCGGATCCC
>CAYQZO010000049.1:0-9482 GCA_964421925.1 uncultured Acidimicrobiaceae bacterium | reverse complement strand
CACCCCGGCGGTGAGGAAGAAGGCCCAGTGCTCGAGCAGCAGCGACTCCAGCGGCTCGATTTCATTGGGGAGGATGGCGTCCTCGGGGAGCAACACACCGTCAACCCTCGGGACCAGCTCCAGGGCGGCGCGCAGCGCCGACTCGACGTAGGTGAAGCCGAGACCGTGATGCGGGTTGTACTCGAAGAACCCGAAGTCGGTGGGCATCGACGGGAGCGGGCCGAGCCGGGGTCGAAAGTCGGCGCTGGCAACGTGCAAGGGCCAGGGGAGCAGCAGCAGGTTGTAGCTCGTGCCGACGGCATCGCGAGCATCAAGGTCCCCGAGCGGGATTCGCGTCCAGGAGACGTCGATGCGGCCCACATGGGTGGCCAGATAGCGGGACAACGAGCGGAGGTTGATGCCGCCCCGGGATAGGTGGGTCTTGGGAAGGACCCGGATGTACCAGGCGGGGAATCGCGACAGGCTGCCGGTCTCAGCGAGCAAACGCCACGCCCTGGCTTCGAACGACTCGCTCGCTGGATCCAGCTCGCGGCCCAACCCGGCGCACGCCTGATCGGCGATGGCGTGGAGCGTGAGGACGGCGCACGACACGTCCCAGCGCATACCGGCGTCGAGGTCTTCGATGGCGACGTCGCGCCCGGCCATCAGAACCTCCCAGATCGCGTTGAGCCGGGCGGGCAACGCCGTCCCCTGGTCCTGGTCGATCGCGGCACGCCAGTCCGTCGCGATGTCCTCCACGCTCGGCGCCCACCGGTCCGTGGGTGGCCACAGCTGACCTTCCGGGGGTGAGACCACAAAGCGGAACCCCTCCGTTTCGTTGAGCAGGACCGCGGTGAGGGCAAAGACGTCCGGCGGCCAGCGGAGGACGTCGGGTGCAATGCCGGGTGAAGGAGCGGCGGCGAGCGTCGATCCCACCGTCCGGGAAGGGTCCAGCACCGACGCTGTCATGGCTCCTCCTTCTGGGAACCGGTGGTCGGCCGCACAGACGAGCCCACCGTGGAATCGACGCCGTTGTTGGTGGAAAGCCTACGAGGCGTGACGCCATCTGGTGTCGGCTGGTAGCCGGTAGCTCTACCAGTATTCCTCGTAGTGGATGTTGCCGACCTCGCGGCCGTGGTCGAGGGTGAATCCCTTCTCGACCAGGATCTCGACGACGCCACGAGTCTCCGGGTAGACGGGCACGTCGTCCTCGTACTCGGGGAGGCCGATCATCAGCGGATTGCCACACAGATAGAAGTGGGTACGGTCCGGGTCGAGGGTCAACCCGCTCATCTCCTCCAGCTTCCCCGACTCGACGAGGTCCTGGATATAGACCTTGTTCCCCTCGTTCTCCGGTTCCCGGGTGGTGAGGGGGACGTAGCTGTAGTTGTCGAACATCGCTTCCAGCTTCTGGTGCTTCTCCAGGTAGGCGAGGTCGCGTCGGTACCGGGTCGTGCACACCCCGACGATCTTGCCCTGATGGCCGCCTCGCAGCAGATCGAGCGTCATCCGGTTGTTGGGCGCCTCACCCGTTCCGGTGGAGAGGAACACGATGTCGCCGGTGGGGTCGTCGAGCTTGTCCAGGCGGTAGCGCCCGGCCGCCTTGCGCCCGATGAAGAGGCGGTCGCCGACGCCCTTGAGGAAGAGGCGCGGGGTGAGCACCGCGGGCGTGCCCTGCCAATCGGTGCGCACGAGCACGACGTAGAACTCGGCGGCGGTCTCCTTCTCGGGATCGACGAGCTCGTCGTTCGCATCGAGGAGCGGGCTGCTCACCGAGTAGGAGCGCCTGGCCAGCTTGCGACGCTGTTCGGCGTCCAGGTCCTCGCTCAGGTCATCGAGCCTGGGTTCCCAGAAGCCGAGGGCGAGGGTCGTGTACTGCCCGGCCTGGTATTGCAGGGGGCCGTCGTCGGGCTCGACGCCGAACATCCACAGGTCGCTGTGCGCCTCGTCGATGTAGCTGATCGTGGCGTTGTAGTGCTCGGTGCGCAGGGCCTCCATCTCGTCCAGGGGGATGTCTGCTTCCGGGATGTGCTCGACGACCGCGACCCCGGCACCGATACCGCCGATCGGCCCCTCTTCTTCGTCGGTGTCGACGGCGGAGGCGGGCTCCGCGACGACGCCCTCGACCGCGATCGCTTCGGCGACGCCTCCTCCATCGGGCCCGGCGACGTGCCGGTCACCGTCCCAGAACACGAAGAACCGGTGCAGGGTGTCGCTGGCGTCGTCGAGGGCCTTCTGGTCCCAACCGCCGGGACGACGGGCGACGACGTGGTTGTGGGCGATGAAGACGTAGTCGATGGCCGGATCGAGCTCGAAGAACCGCCCGGCGAGGGTCGCCGTGAACGAGCCGTTCTCCGGGAGGTTGTCGGAGGCGAAGTACCGGGCGCCGTCCTGACCGGTGAGCGAGCGGTCGCCGGTGAACACGGCGACGTCACCCTGGACCCTGTGGTCGACGTTGATCAGCTGTCCCATACGACCTCTCGGCTCCGGGTTCGGGCCCGCCCGCCGAGTATATCGGTCGACCGGCTGCGCCCGGGGTGGGGGGTGCGCGACGCGCTAGCGTCGCCGCATGCAGTTCCGCAAGAGCGATTTCGTCGCCTGGGGTCCGGCTCCAGGAGAGCACTTCACCGGTCGAGCCTGGTTCGGGCCCTTGGTCGAGGAGGGCGGTTCCATCAACGTGCTCGGTGTTGCCTTCGAGCCGGGTGCCCGCACCAACTGGCACTCCCACCCCGGCGGGCAGGTGCTGTACTGCGTCTCCGGGCTCGGCCTGGTGGCGAACGCCGGGGGAGACAGAACCGCGTTGACGCCCGGCGACACGGTTCAAGTTCCTCCGGGAGAGCTGCACTGGCACGGCGCCGCCGCGGACTCGCCGATGTTCCATCTGTCGATCACCGCGGGCGGCCCCACCGAGTGGACCGGCGAGGCGGTTACCGATGAGGAGTACCGAAGCGGGTAACTCGCGAATCCGGTCCGAAACCGGACAGCCCACGTAACCTAGGGCTCCAGGACCTCGAGCCCTGAGCCCATGATCCACGTCACCCTCTCCGGAGACATCTTTCTCAAGTCCCGGCGCACCCAGCCCCGGATGATCAAACGCGCAATGGCCAATCTCGACGCGGCCCTGGCGACGACCGGGTACGGGGGTCGCCCCGAGCGGATCGGTAGCCACCGGTTCGTCCTGGAGCCCGGCGATCACGCCGACGCCGTGGTCGCGGTCGCCACCCGGGTGTTCGGGGTGGCGTCGGTCGACCGGGTCGTCGAGGTGCCTGCAGGCGATCTCCATGTGCTCGCCGACGCGGTCGCCGCCTCGGCAGCACCGCGCGTGGCGGGGCGGACCTTCGGGGTCCGGGTCAAGCGGAGGGGTGAGCACGAATGGCGCTCATACGACCTGGCGTCGGCTGCGGGGGCCCGGCTGGTCGACGCCGGCGGGACGGTGGATCTCGACGCGCCCGACGAATGGATCGATGTCACCGTGCTCGACGGCCGCGCCTTCCTCATCGCCGAGCACAGCAAGGGCGCCGGCGGGCTTCCGATCGGCACCCAGGGCACCGTGCTCAGTCTGATCTCGGGGGGCTTCGACTCGGTGGTGGCCGCCTGGATGATGATGTCGAGGGGCTGCCCGGTGGAGTTCGTACACTTCCAGCTCAACTGCGCTCAGGCCGACCATGCCCTCGCCGTCGGCCGCTCCATGTGGGAGCGGTGGGGATTTGGCTCCGACCCGCATGTTCACCTGGTCGAGTTCGAGCACGTCAAGGACGCCTTGGCGGCCAATGTGGATCCCAAGATGCGGCAGGTGGCGCTGAAGGTCCTCATGGCCAAGGCCGCGTCGGCGGTCGCCGCCGACACCGGCATCCAGGCGATCGTCACCGGCGACGCCCTCGGCCAGGTGTCCAGCCAGACGCTCCCGCATCTGGTGGCGGTGTCCAATCAGTCGTCGGTCCCCATCCTCCGGCCCCTCCTGGGAATGCCCAAGGAGGCAATCATCGACCGCGCCCGCGCCATCGGCACTGCGGAGATCTCGGCACGCGCCAGGGAGGTGTGTGACCTGTCCGAAGGGCGCCCGGTTGCCACCGGAGCACGGGAGGCGTCGGTGGCCCGTTCGGTGGCAGAGGTTCCCGAGCAACTGATGGAGCACGCCGTGGCCACCCGTAAGAGCTTCCAGCTCCGCGACTGGATGCCGGGCGCGATCTGAGCCCGGGTACACTGCCGGGCCGTCGATTCACCGCCCACCCGGGAGTGTCGTGCCCGCAGCCGAGATTGCCTTGCTCGTCCAGGCTGTCCAGGACGAGGACGCGCCATGGTGGGTGCTGCTCATTGCCCTCGGCGCCGTGCTCGTGATCATCGTCGCCCTTTCCTCGTCGCGACGCGACCGCAACGGAGGGGCGCCACCGTCGGCGAACCGGCAACGGGCGCAACGTGCGTATGCCGATTCGCGCTGGCTGGAGGATCATTTCGACGAGTCGCTTGCGATCTGGCGGGGGGAGCAGCTTGCCGGCATGGCCGATGATGGCAACGACAGCGCAAACGCCGTCACCTGGAGCCAGCTTGGGTCTCGGGTCAACCGGGCCTCCGATGCGCTCTATTCGATGGAGGCGCTCGCGGCGAATCCGGGCGAAGCCGAGACCGCCCGCGGCGTGGTGGAGGCACTCAACACCACCCGTCGCGCGCTCGACGCGCGAGCCGAGGCCCATTTCGCCTACCTGGAGGCATCGGCGGAGTCCGCGGCAGGGGAGAACACGACTGAGCTGGTCGCCGGGCGCGATCGCGAGATCCGGGCTTCCAATGCGCTCGCCACGGCTCGCGCCGACCTCGCCGACGCCGTGCGGGGCCTTGGCAAGCTGACCTAACCCGGTCGGTACCAGGCCAGGTCGGTGTTGCCGCCGCTGAGGATCATCCCGACCCGCCGCCCCTTGAAGCGGTCGGGGTGTGCGGTCACCGCGGCGAGCACGGTCGCTGCAGATGGCTCCACGACCAGCTTCGTCCGCTCCAGGAAGAACGCGGCGGCTTCGACGATCCCCTCCTCGGTCACCCGGAGGATCTCCACGCCGGCGTTGCTGAGGATGGCGAAGGCGAGCGCTCCCATTCCCACCACGAGGCCGTCGGCCAGGGTGCGAGGGTGCTCCACGCCGGGCAAGCGCTCGCCCGCGGCGAGGGATCGGTAGGCGTCATCCACGGCGTAGGGCTCGGCCCCGTAGACGGCAGCGCCCGGCTGGCTGCCGGCCGCGGCGATCGCCGTTCCCGACAGCAGGCCCCCACCCCCGATCGGGGCGATCACCGCGTCGAGGTCGGGTACGTCTTCGAGCAGCTCGAGGGCGGCCGTGCCCTGACCGGCGATGACATGGGGATCGTCGAAGGGGTGCACGAATGCCGCTCCGTGCTCGTCGCGCACCCGAACAGCGGTCGCCTCCCGCTCGGTGTGGTCGCACAGGATGACCTCGGCACCGTAGCCTTTCACGGCGGCCAGCTTGAGGGGGTTGCAGTCGCTCGGCATCACCACCCAGGCGGGCAGGCCGCGCAGCGACGCGGCGTAGGCGAGGGCCTGGCCGTGGTTCCCGCTCGAATGCGTGGCCACACCGGTGACCCCGTCGTCGAGCTGGAGGACGGCGTTGACGGCGCCGCGTGCCTTGAAGGCGCCGACGCGCTGCAAGTTCTCGGGCTTGAGGAACACCGATGCACCGGTGCGGGCGTCGATGGAGGCGGAGGTGAGCACCGGGGTGCGATGGACGTAGGGCCGGATACGATCCGCGGCGGCCTCGACGTCTTGGAAGGTGACGGTCATGCCGGCACGCTAGCCCCGCTGCGGGCGGGAGCCGTGGCCAGGAAGTAGCAGCTCACGGCGAGCGCGGCGAACACGTGCCACCCGGCGTGGGCTTGCAGCAATCCGGCCGAGTCACACCACGGCGAGCCGGTGCGCCCGGCGACGAACGCAGCGATGGCGACGGCCAGGAACCCGATGGCGGCGGCGTACCAGCCGGGATCCGGGCGGTGCCGGCGCCACAACACGACGTCCGAAGCGATCAGCCCGGCGGCGAGGAGACCGGCGAGGACGTTGGTGGCGTCCGGCCAGATGCTCAGGGCGATCCCAACGACCACGAGCGCGACAACGACCGAGCCCCAGGTGAGTGCTGGGCGGGCACCGAGGGCGCCCCCGAGGTTGACCGCGATGAGCACGAGGAGCAGCCCGAGGAGGGTGAAGTCGTGCACGAACCGGGCGCCGGCGGTCTGGGGGCCGTGGAACAGGAAGCTGCCCAGGCCGGTGGCGATCAGCGCCCCGGAGAACACCAGGGTTGCCGTCCGCTCCTCGCCGCGCGCCCGGCGCCAATGCACGAGCAGGGCGAGACCGACCGCGGCAAAGGCCAGGCTGGACCAGGCATTGACCGGTTGGCGCAACCATCCGTCGCCGATCCCCTCGCAGTCGCTGCTTCCCAGTTGCAGCAAGGCATTTCCCGGCATGGCCGGGATCGTACACACTCGTCCCAGTGCGCGCGCAGCGTGGCAGAGAATTGCCCTATTGACCGCGGAGAGCAGTCAACGTAGACTAGACACTGGGTCCGGCGGGGAAGGAGGGCCGATGCGTGGAAGGATGACGCATGGGTTCGACCCGGCTCGACGGTCGCACGCTCTCCTTTGAGGAGGCAACCCTCGAAGCTCGGCGCATCGTCAGCGACGCCAACGAGGAAGCGGAGCGGATCGTCGCCGAAGCCCGCACCAAGGCCACCGCGGTGTACGAGGCGGAGCGGGAGCGAGCCGTGAAGCGGCTCGCCGAGGTTCGAGACGAATACGAGGCCTTAGCCAGCCGGTTGCGGGCGCTCAAGGAAGCGGTGGACGCCACGATGACCGCGGCACTTCGTGACCACAAGGCGATTCGCCGCGTCTTCGACGAGTAGACGCGGGGAACCCGCAGGACGGCTACGAGCGTCCCAGCGGGGATAACGGTACGGGTAGGGCATCCGTCGGCCGATACCGATAGTCGGCAGTACCCTCGGAGACATGGACATGTCCAGATCGGCCACCAGACGGCTGCAACAGCTGAACGAGCGAGGACGCGGCCCGGCGAGCCAGCCGCCCTCGTTCCGGCCCCCTGGCGCCGACGACCAGGTCGTGTCCCGATTCGCCTTTGGCGTGGGCACATTCCTCGTCTTTGCCGTCATCGCGGCCATCGCCGTCCTCTCCGGATACCGCTCCATCGAGAACGACATCGAGGCCCGATCCCTCTACGCGCTGCAGGTCACCGGCTTCCACGACATCGACGTGGCAGTGGACGGCTTCGACGTGACCCTGCAGGGCTTCTACTACCCCGACCAGTCGCCGGAGGACGCCGTCGCCGTGGTTTCGGCGCTCGACGGCGTGGGCACCGTCGACTCGAGCGGGGTGTTCGCGGTCGAGATCACCGAGATCGAGCCGGTGGAGGTCGAGGGTGCACCCATCCGCTTCACCTGGTCTGCCGGTGCCCTCACCGTCAGCGGCGACGTCTCCAAGGAGTCGGTCTTCGACTACCTGGCCAACCACCCACTCACGTTCACCGACGGCGATGACAACCCGGTGTTCCGATCCGTCGACACCACCGACCTCCACATCGTGGAGGACCTCGCCCCGGTGCCCGGCTTGTCCGAGGAGCAGGAGTGGGTCGGAAGCGCAGTCGCGCTGCTCCGGACGCTGGCCGCCGGCCTCGACGAGGGGTACATGGTGGTGAACCCCGCTGCGAAGCTGATACAGACCTCCGGCGAGGTGCTCACCAGGAAGGAGAAGGAGGACATCACCGAGGCCGGTGAGGAGTTCACGCTCGCCCTCGAGGGACACGGGTTCGACATCTCACCGGGAATCATCCTTCCCGAGTTCGTGGCCACCCAGGAGGAGGTGGAGGAGGTCACCCGGACGCTCACCGAGCTCATCGGGGACAAGGTCGTCGAGTTCGAGCTCAACAGCGCCGCGCTCACCCCCGAGGGCCGGGCTCTTCTCGACGACATCCTGGAAGAGCTGCGCAAGTTCCCCAACGTGACCGTGGAGATCGCAGGTCACGCCGACGCCTCCGGCACGCCCGAGCACAACCTCGTGCTCTCCCAAGAGCGCGCCCAGGCCGTCCTCGACTACTTCGTGGCCAACGGGGAGGATCCCAACCGTTACATCGTCGTGGGCTACGGCGATACCCGGCCGATCTCACCGGAAGCGACGCCGGAGCAGAACCGGCGCATCGAGTTCATCCCACAGGAGGCCTAAGTGCTGTATGTGGGCTCCCAGATCGTGGTGTGGATCCTGATCGCCACCATGTTCGGATTCGCCATCGGCTGGTTGGCGAGAGGGCGCCGGGGCATGCGAAGCGCTCGCAGCCGCAAGCGGCGCTTCTAGGACCCCGGTCGCCAGGGTCGCGCAGGAGTGTGGGCTGGCTACCCTGTCCGCCATGAGTCTTCGTGAGATTCCCGCCCTGCTCGTCGAGTTCAAGGATCTGACGCTGGAGTACCTGTATCAGGAGGCGGTCGTCCCCCTGAAACAGCTCGGGCACATCGCCGGCTTCTCGCTCGGCGCCGCGGTCGTTTGGGCATTCGCCGTGGTGCTGCTTGCCGTCGCTTCGATGCGGGCCATCGTCGATGCCCTCCCCGACGGGGCCTATTGGGAGGCGCTCGGATACGTGCTGGCGGTCATCCTCGTCCTGGCCGTCATGGCGATCTTCTACCGGTTCGGGCCACGCCCGGACCGCGATCAGGAGGCATCATGACCGTCAGCCGCGACGATCTCGAGACCAAGCTGCGTGAGGTTGAGTCGGCGGTGGACGAAGTGGGCGACCGGGTGGCGGGCCGGAGCAAGTGGGTGTTGATCGGGGTTGGTGTCGCCGTCGTGGCCGTGGTCGGATTCTCGTTGTGGCGCCGCTCTAAGCAGCCCAAGATCACCATCGAGGTCCATCGGCAGTAGCGATGGGGTATCGCACCTACCTCCTGGCGAGGCGGGCCACCCGCTCCGGATACCGTCGGCTCGTCGATGGGGCCAGGCGGGGGGAGCGGGGTCGCACCTGGCTCGGTCTCGCCATGATGGTCGGTGGCCTCACCGTGCGCCTGGCATCGGGCCGCAAGCGAACGCTGATCTACCGAACGGAGATGACCGTTGGCGAGGCCGTCGGGATCCGCGTCGTCGAAGGGGGCGAGGTGGTCACCCACACCATCGAGATGGGCGAGCCCGCCTGATGTTCCGCAACAAGAGCACGATGGTGAAGGTGTTCATCTGGGTGGTGGTGCTGATGATGGTGCTGTCCTTCGCCATCGCCGTCATCCCGGCCCTTACCTGAGCTTCGCTCAGGGCTCGATGAAGATGCACTCTCCCGGACATTCCTCGGCGGCCTCGACCACCGAGTCCATGAGGCTGTCCGGGAACGAGGCCAGTCCCTCGGCACCTTCCGGGTTGCCCTCCGAGGCGGCGTAGATCTTGTCGCCTTCGCGCACATAGGCGAGTCCGTCGTCGAGCAGCACGAAGACGTCGGGGGCGATTTCCTCGCACAACCCGTCTCCGGTGCA